>JBHPDT010000006.1:0-43729 GCA_042577545.1 Candidatus Omnitrophota bacterium
CGGAAACAATTATGCGACGAACACCGAACACCGCACACCGCGCACCGAATCGTTCGTTTACCTTGGTCGAGGCGATATGAGAAGGAATGCAAAAGATCGGTTTTCGGTTTTAGGTTTACGGTTTTCGGAAACAATTATGCGACGAACACCGAACACCGCACACCGCGCACCGAATCGTTCGTTTACCTTGGTCGAGGCGATATGAGAAGGAATGCAAAAGATCGGTTTTCGGTTTTCGGTTTACGGTTTTCGGAAACAATTATGCGACGAACACCGAACACCGCACACCGCGCACCGAATCGTTCTTTCACGCTCATCGAGGCAATAATGACCATCACTATAATAGGTGTGCTGGCGGTTTCCGCGGGGTCATTTTTTATACCTATGATGAATATGCTCTTTTATCTGCCCAGTCAGATATCGGTGGCTCAGATGTCTCATCATCTGGTGGATATAATCATGGAAGGTGATAACCAGGCAGGAGGGCTGAGATACGCTATATCAATAACCAGCGCTGATGAAGATGAGATAGAGTTTGTTACCCAGGACAATGATACTGTTGTATACAGGTGGGATTCTGGTGATGAAAGGCTATATAGAAATATTAATGGCGCCGGAGAGACATTAGCGCCTTACACTTATTACGGTGATATTATAGCAAAGGGGAGTTCTTCTGATTCACAGATATTCAGGTATTATGATAGTTCAGCTTCTGTGATATCAGCTCCAGTGGCAACTCCTGATAATATTGAATCAATAAGGATAGGCGTTCTTATACAGTCGGGTACGGGTAATCTCTCTGATAATGAGGGCAGCATGGAGATTCTGACAGGAGTGGATATAAAGCAATATTAGAGAGTAACCAGAAACCCTTTGAACAGGGGGCAGCGTGCAGGGTTCAGGGTACAGAAAAAATTGTCCCCTGTCTCCTGACCCCTGTACCCTGAAGAACTGGTAACTGGTTAAAAAAGGAAATAGTTTATCACTATCTGGTTACTGGTTACTGGTAACTGGTTACTATAGATATAAGGAGGCTACACATGCCGAATTTCAAATATAAGGTGAGAGATAAGAGTGGCAGGGCGATAACAGGTTCCATGACCCAAGCTAATCAGAAGGAGGCTATAGATAACCTGCGTAAGATGGGCTATACGCCTATAAATGTTGAGGAAAAGAAGGAGGCGAGCAGTGGATTAAATCTGCTTTTCTTTAATAGAGTAAAGGATGAAGATAGAATACTCTTTACAAGGCAGATGTACGCTCTTATAAGGGCCGGTGTCTCACTTCTTCCATCACTGGAGGCGATCGGCGGACAGACTAAATCCAATGTTCTAAGGCAGGCTGTAGACAGTATGAAGGTTGAGATAGAGGCTGGCGCCAGCTTATCTGAATCACTGGCCAAGCATCCTAAGATATTTTCTCCTCTCTATGTGAGTATGATCAAGGCGGGGGAGACAGCAGGCCTACTGGATCAGGTCATGGGCAGACTAGCTGAATTTGGAGAACGTGAATTGGATCTAAAATACCAGGTAAAGGCCGCGACGCGCTATCCCATAATTGCTTTTTTGTCCCTTATCGCTGTCTTCTTCGGGCTGGTTATTTTTGTAATACCCAGGTTTGCGGAGCTGTTTTCCAGGTACAATGTCCAACTTCCTCTGCCAACGCGTATACTTATCGGTATCTACAGCGTTATTTCTAATTATTGGCATCTTCTTATTATCGGAGTTGTGGTATCTATTATATTGTTTATGAAGTTTATAAATACATCTGTTGGAAGGCGCCTATGGGATACATTTAAGCTGAAAGTCCCCGTAATAGGCCCTTTATTTTTTAAGTTATTCATGTCGCGTTTTTCAAAGACAATGAGCATCCTTATAACAAGCGGAATTAATATGCTTGCCACTCTGGATCTTGTGGCCGGTACCATTGGAAATGTCGTGATCGCCAAAGCGGTATGGTTCATAAAAGAGGGCGTTAATGAAGGTAAGGGGCTTGCCGAGCCGATGAAGACAAGCAAGCTCTTTAGCCCTATTGTAATACAGATGGTATCAATAGGAGAAGAAGCTGGTAAGCTTGACGAATTGCTTATGAATGTTTCCGAGTATTATGACCAGCAGCTGGATTACGCTATGAAGAATCTTACTACCATGATCGAACCCATGCTTATTTTTGCGCTCGGTTTTATGGTATTGTTTGTCGGCCTTGGCGTCTTCCTGCCATTGTGGAATATGATAAATATGTTTCAATCATAAAAAATAAGATTTGAGAAATTTGTTCTTTACAAGTAAATAATTCATGTGCTACTATATCAATGTAAACGTATATAAACTGAAGAAAGGTGAGTCGGCATGAATCGTAGAGGTTTTACATTAATTGAACTTGTTATGGTTATAGCTATTATAGGAATTCTCGCGGCAATAGCGCTGCCAAAGTTTGTTGATCTTACGCGTAATGCTAATGAGGCAGCTACAAGAGGCGGCCTAGGAGCGGTCCGATCTGTTGTGGCGATTGAGTATGCCAGAAGCGCGACATCAACAAGCGGCGCTTCATTTCCAGCTACGCTCAACGCGTCATCATTTATGGGCGGGGCATTTCCTACCAATGCGTTAAATGACGAGAGTTCCATAGATTACGTTGCTGCCGCGGTTACATCTGGAACCGCGACAAGTGGTAATGGTTGGTGGTATGTTACAGGAACAGGAACAGCGGCTGGCGCTATTGGCGCGTATTCGGATGGTACAAGCGATAGTTCCGGGTGGTAATACCTGTTTATAAATAATTCGACAATATCAAAGGGGGAATGATAATTTTCATTCCCCCTTGAAATTTTTTATGAAAAAATTTCCAAAGAAATTCCCATTTAAATCTATAGAACTTTTTGTAGTTACGCTGATACTAGCTGCCTTATTGCTTGTAGTCTTTAAGGATATAGTATTTACAGATTCTATCTTTGTGAAACGTGATATCAGTCGGTATTACTACCCTGTAAGAAGTGTTGCTACAGAGATGTTAAGACAGGGTGAAATTCCTTTGTGGAATCCATATGTCTTTTGCGGTATACCCCTTCATGCCTCAGTGCAGAATTCCGTATTTTATCCATTGAGCGCTATATACTATCTTATGGATGTGGCAAAAGGTTTCAGCATATTTATTCTGGTGCATATCCTACTTTGCGGACTCTTTACGTACGCGTTTATGAGATACCGAGGGATATCAAGAGAGGGCTCGTTCCTGGCTGCTGTATGCTTTACATTCAGCGGCTATATTATGTCTGCTATTAATCTTACCATCGCTTTAAATTCCGTGACTTGGTTTCCGCTTGCCCTGCTTGTATTCTTTTTCTGTATTAAGAAGAGAAAATTAAGATATTCCGCGCTGCTTTCCCTGGTGCTTCTTCTTATGTTTATGGCGGGTGACCCTTCGATATTAATGGCTACCTTTGCTATAATATTCTTCGCCTCGTTATATCTTTTTATAGAACATTGTATTAAGAGAAGACGGGTTGGCTGGTTCTTTGTGGTAAATTTTCTGCTGACACTCTTATTTTTTATTTTGCTTAGCGCTTTTAAACTAATTCCCGCTATAGAATATTTTCAGCAGACAGTAAGGGCCAATATGCAATGGTCTGAGGCGGCCGCATGGAGTGTTCCTGTCTCTGATTTTTTGAGCCTTATAATACCGTATTTTAATGATATCTCTTGTTACCATCAGAACTACTGGATAAGGCAGAGTTGGCTTGACAATTATTACATAGGTATAACTACTATATTTATCGCCTTATTCGCGATCCGCTTAATAAAAAAAGACAGGCTCACTCAGTTTTTATGCGTTATAGCCGTAGCAACAGTTGTGATTGTTCTGGGAAAGAATTTTATAGTCTACCCTTTTCTCTATAAAGTAGTCCCGCTGCTTCGGATTGTTAGATATCCTGTGCGTTTTTTCTTTGTCTTTACGTTTTCAATATGCGCCATGGCTGGGATAGGATATGACCGCATAAGGGAGGCGGCAAGAGACGGTACCCTGCGAAAATCTTCCGTTACTTTTTTGATAACAGCATTAGCGGCGGCGTTCTTAGCTGTATCGATAAATCTATTTGCAGAAAGAATAGGCGATTTTATAGTTCGCAGAGCTATGGTAGCTTACGCTGATGATAAGACATTCAAGCTGGCGCAGTTTCCATCTTTGGTCTATGCTGACCTCTTTAATTTAAGGAGGACCCTTCTTTATATAAGCTGTTTCGGATTGTTTGTATTTCTCTGGTCCAGAGCAACAAATAAAAAACTTGGTGCTTCAGCTATATTTCTTGTGGTTGTATTCGATCTCTTGCTTACTAATACAGGTTATGAGCCTATTGAAAACAAGGACTATGTTACTAAGCCTACAGAGAATATAGAGTATATACTAAAAGATGAGTCGCTCTTTAGAATCTGCGCCTCCCCTTACTCGATCGACAGGTTTACCAATCTCTACGAACGCTCCTATCATAAAGGGATAAAGAGTTCAAAAGACAGACTAGTCAGTAACCGTATGATGGAATTCGGCATATATGATATGTGGGGTTATGACTCCACGGTTTTCAAGAGGAGCCTTGAGGCTGTGGTGAAAATTTATGAATCTAAGAAGCCATCTGACACCAAGCTCTTGGATCTTCTGAATGTGAAATATGTCTCATCTCATGGTGATATGGATGATGAGAATTATGAGAAGGTGCATGAGACCGAAAACGCCACCATATATAGGAATAAGAACTGCCTGGAGCGCGCTTTCTTAGTGCGAAACGTAAAGTATGTTAAGGATGATGAAGCGATAATAGAATATATTTCGTCAGAAGATTTTAAGCCAGGGAAAGAGGTTGTGCTTGAAGAGGATATTGACCTTAAAGAGGGCTTGCCTAATTTTGCGGATACGGCTGATGGCATGGTTGAGATGTTAAGCTATAAAGCCCATACGATAGATCTAGTATCCTCGGCTAGCCGAGACTCGATACTTGTCTTAAGTGACACATATTATCCCGGGTGGAAGGTATATGTGGATGGCCAGGAAGAGAAGATCTACAGGGCAAACTATTTTTTACGAGGTGTTAGAGTGCCGGCTGGTGAACATGTTGTGCAATTTGTATATAAGCCGTTCAGCTTCTTTCTGGGAGCACTTATAAGTATAATTACAATATTAACTATTTTACTATATACCATTATTGGACATTTGAGATTGACCAGAAAGCATGTTTTTTAGTATAATGAACTATCGCTAGTAGTGGTATAATGATAGTTCATCCTGAGGCCAAAGGCCGAAGGATCTATTGTCGTCAGCAAGTCTTTTAAGCTGATTAAAAATCATTAACCAGGGGGGCCTGATGCTGTTCCTAATTATAGCTGGATCTGCAATACTCTTAGCAGGTATTTTGATTATGTTATTTCCAAAGATGTTTACAAGCCTGACAGAGGCCGCAAACAAGGTGGTAGCTGATACTGACAAATTTCTTTCTACACATCGCAAGGCTCTAGGATGCGTTCTTATTCTGGTAGCGGCTTGTATCTTCTACGTGGCTTTTAGCCTAAAGGGGTAGCTTACAATCAAAGTGAAGAGCTTAGAAAAGATCTCAAAAAATCTGCTTTCAAAATTTCTCCCTATCCCGCTTTCCCTGGGCATAGACGCAGGGGAATCTTCTATAAAGATAACTCTGGTAAAAAGAAAATCGAATAATTCGGCATCATTGCTTGCGTGGAAGGTGATAGACTTATCTGAAGATAGAGATAAAGAGAAGGAGGCCTTTGTCTCAGCCGTAAATATGATTGTCAAAGAGTTCAATCTACCTGTTGGAACACAAGCTAAGCTTCTCATATCCGGGCCCCAGACAGATAGTAAGCGCGTGGTTTTGCCCCCCATGCCAAAGGATGATATAGCCCAGGCGCTTAGACTTCAGGCTAAAGAGCACTTTTTATTAAATGTAGATGAATCCAGGCTTGATTTTGAGATATTGCAGGAATCTGCAACAACAGATCCCGCTCATCAGATAGAGGTTATGGCATCTATCGGTCAAGCTGATCTGATAAATCATAAGATATCATTGCTCGATGATACCCATGTTACACCTTCCGTTGTCACTCTCTCAGCTTACGGGCTGTTTAATGCCTACGCGCTTGGACGTCAAGACTTACCTGATGAGCCTATAGCTCTTGTTGATATAGGATACGCAGCCACTAATCTGATTGTTATCAAGAAGGAAAAAATAAAGTTTATACGCCAGATAGGATGCGGGGACAGGGATTTTACCAGCGCTATGACAGGTACTTTTATAGCAGGCCAGGATAAGATGGGAATATCTTCTGAAGAGGCGGAGAAGATAAAAAGAGAGGTAGGCCTGCCCCAACAGGAGTCATCTGAACAGGTCCATGGTGTGATCTCAGCAGGTCAGATTATTTCTATGCTTAGGCCCGTTGTGGAGCGCATGAGTAGTGAGATTAAGAGGTCTTTTGATTTCTACAGCGTGCAATACGGCGAAGGCCAGGTAAGCAAGATGATACTTACAGGCGGAGGTTCTAAGATACGCAACCTTGATAAGGATCTTTCCAAGAGACTTGCGGTGCCTGTAAGCCTTCTCGATACTCCTCCCGGATTAAAGATAAAGATCAGGTCGAATGACGAAGGCCCTGGTCCGATGGATTTTTCATTGTTAGCTGGCGCAGTTGGCGCATGTCTTAGTGATATCAGCGGAGTAAATCTTATCCCGGTCTCTTATAAGGCCCGCAAGATGAAAAGACTTGAGATAGCTTCCGCTCGATATATTTTTATATTTATATTTATTCTGCTGATCGCCTCTTATATATTTAATGTGGCGCAAAAGAAGGCGCTTGTAAATTTGTTGAGCGCTAGAAAGCCTGAGTGGCATCAGCTCGTTGAGATTCAGAATCTTTATACGCTTACATCTCAGAAGAATTCTATAGTAAACAAGACATTGAAGCAGCAAATACCTGTTTACGTGTTGTTTAAAAAATTAAGTAATATAATACCTAAAAACGCGAAATTTGATCGCCTTACTATTAGTAACGAAGTATCGCATATACAGATAAGAGGATTAGTCTATGGCTCAAGCGAAGCTGCCGGGCAGGCGTTAGCTGATTTTATAAAGGCGGTAGAAGAGGCCCCCTTCTTTCAGAGAGTTCACCTGATCTCAAGTCAGCACGCCAAGAGTTCTGGCAAAGAAGCGCTCAGGTTTGAGATAAAGGCGAATCTGGGAAATAGATAATGAAAATAAATATTCCAAAAGATAAAAAGAGCATATTGCGCGCGGTAATTCCAGCTATACTTTCTGTGCTGTTTTTTATATTTTTCTTCATTCCTAAGCATTCTGAGATTTCCAACCTTAAGAAAGATATCAGGGATATGGAGAGCCAGATTAAGGAGACTCAGGATAGCCTTGGAGACATAGGCCAGATAAAAGACCTACTTGTTGATATGCAGCAAGAGCTTCAGCTCTTTAAGAACAGGCTGCCGGACAGAAGAGAGGTCGCCTCTGTTCTCAGCGAGCTTTCCAACTTGGCGAAAAAGCATTCTGTTGATGTCCTAAGCGTGCAGTCAGAAGAGCCGAAACAGGTTCTTGATAGTAACAGAGAGCCTATAAGCCTGGAAGGCGCCCCTATTAAGTATATGCAGGTCAAACTAAAACTTAAGTCATCTTACATAGCTTTAGCGGAGTATATAAAGGATATCCAGGGGAGTCTTAATATTCTAGCCACAATAGACGAGCTGGATCTAAACAAGAATGAAAAAATAGCCCCAAAGCTTGGCGTGGACCTTATGATGCACGTGTATATAATTGATGAGGGGTAGGCAATACTATGGAGAATATAGATCTTAAGAATCTAGATAACAAATCCAAGATAGAGATAGCGGCAACTACTATCTTTATTCTTATATTTATTATTATTCTCTCCCGCAATATAAAGTTTATTAAAGGCAAGCCTAAGAAGTCGGCAAGGCCTGTTCCTAAAATTACCGATATTAATAGTGCCGATGTTTCTTTGGATGGTCTGAAATCTTTGGCGAAGAAGAAACCTAAGGATTATTCAGATGAAATATACTCTGGAGATGATATCGGGTGGGGAGTGGATCCATTTTATCATAGCGGTCTTATAGACGATACATCTGGGGCCAGGCTTGAGGGAATAGTGTGGGATCCCCAGAGGCCTCAAGCCATAATAAATGGAACTGTTGTTGAAGCCGGGGATTCGATAGGTCAGAACAAGGTTCTCGAGATAAGAGAAGATTTTGTTATTATTAATGATGGAAAAGAGAGCCGCGAATTAAGAGTCTGGTAGGTGAGTTGTAATAAAGTAACCAGAAACCCGTAACCAGAAACCAGAAGATTACAGATACCAGGGTAAATCTATCTGGTAACTGGCAACTGGTTGCTGGTTACTAATATTTTGACACAACACGGTATTTATGGTATACTTTAGCCCATTAAAAAGGAGGCATATTTGTAATGACTGAAGAAAAAGATAAGATACCCGAGCAAGAGAAAGATAATTCTCAAGAGAAAGCTCCTCAGGCACCCGATAAGGATAAGGCTGATGAAGCTGCTTCTGAGGATAATAGACCAAAGCCAGAGGCTATTCCAGAAGCTGTGTCAGAGAAGAAAGAGTCAGAGCAGGCACAAACAGAGCCTGTGAAAGACGAAAAACCCAAAGAAGAGGCTCCCAAAGAGGAGAAGCCAAAGGAAGAGCCAGCGCCAAAACAAGAAGAGCCCGCGCCGAAGGAGGAGGCTCCTAAGCCCGATGAGAAGGCTCAAGAGGCCCCAGCTGCTTTAGCGCAACCCGCCCCTGAAGCGGGAAGCGAGAAGAAAAGAAAGAAGATTAAGGCCATGTCCCCAGCTGAAATAGATACTAAGCTAAAGGATGTTAAGGAGAAGATGGGCAATCTTAAATCCCGTTACGCTAAGCAGCTTCTTAAACAGAAGGGCGTGCTTTCAAAAGAGGGTGAATAGAATACTATGCTTAAAAATAAGAAGAATTCGTTTACTTTTCATACTCACCTTGAGCTCAGAGAGTCGACTAGCCTGAAGGCTCGAAACGCTAGAGAACTAGTCAACACAATAAAGGATGTCCCAGGGTCTGTAATCTATTATCATACACATATATTTTTGCAGAAACATCAGTTTCTTTCACCAGAACCCCCAAACGCGTTTGCATACTGGGTTACAAAGGTACTTGGAGAAGAGGTCCTTGGTGAGCGTCTAAGCAGTATAGATATATGTCGATTTAATACGATAAGAGAGCTGAGGGAGAAGATCATAGAGGTTATAGAGGGTTATCTCTTTACTGCCAAGGAGATCCGTAACGCGCCAGCTGGCAAAGAATTTGATTTTACTAAAGCCAGGACCTTTGTCATTCCCACGCATTATCTAGTTCATAATCTGCGAGAGATGGTTGATGCCCTCGAAAAGGTATCAATACGTTCTATAGATTTTCATATATTTAAGGCCCGTCTTAGATTAGAGCGCGGGACAAATGATTTTTCATACTGGATAGGCACAAGCCTGGGGTATCCTGATCTTGCTGCCTCACTTGAGAATTTTGATCCCTATACCCATACCTTCGAAGGCCTTAGAAGACATATAATAAATATCATTACCAGCAGTCCTGAGTGGGAGATAGAGAATGGCAAAAAATAATTCAAAGCCAGCGAGAACATTCAAATTAAATGATTACGCGGCTATAGTTGGCGACAGCACTATAGACGAGTTGAAACTTTTGGCAGAGCAGCTTAAGGGTAAGAAGATCCAGCATATTAATTCCACATATGTCGGCGGTGGCGTTGCTGAGATGCTAAATACAATTATTCCACTTATGAGGGAGCTTGGTGTTGATATAGAATGGAATATTATTGAGGGAAACGCTGAATTTTTTAATGTGACGAAAAAGTTTCATAACGCTATTCATGGAAGATCAGAGATAATTGTGGATCGCGATTTTGATATCTATTTAAAGACCGCGCGTGAGTATATAACAAAGACAAAGATTACAGGGGATGTAGTCTTTGTGCATGATCCTCAGCCTATAGCGCTCATACAGAATAAGAAGAAGTTTAAGAATAAGAAATGGGTATGGAGATGTCACATAGATGCTTCATCCCCTAACGAGAGGGTCTGGGATTTTCTATCTACATTTGTGGAGGGGTATGATGCCTCAATATTTTCTAGTCCAAAGTTTACTCATCCGCTTAAGATACCTCAGTTCTTAATATGCCCGGCTATAGATCCCTTGAGCGATAAGAACATAGACTTATCCCAGGATGTTATAGATGGCGTATTAAAAAAATACGGCATTAGCAAAGACAAACCTATCGTAGCGCAGATATCAAGATATGATTATTTGAAGGATCCTGTCGGTGTTATAGAAGCATTTAAGCTTGTTAAAAGATATATCGACGCCCAGCTGATATTTGTAGGTAACAGCGCCGCGGATGATCCTGAAGGATCGAAGGTCTTGGCTGAGGTGCAGGAGAAGGCTAAGGGCATACCTGATATACACCCTCTTCTTATATCACAAGAGAATAATGATATCGATGTGAACGCATTACAGCGGGCCTCATCTGTTATTGTGCAAAAGTCATTAAAGGAGGGGTTCGCCCTTACTGTGACAGAGGCATTATGGAAAGGTAAACCCGTTGTCGCCTCCGCGGTAGGAGGCATACCATTGCAGATAAAACATCAGTATAGCGGATTACTCTGTCATTCTATTGAGGGAGCGGCGCTGAAGATCAGGCAGCTGCTGAATAGCCCATCCTACGCCAAAAGACTTGCGCATAATGGTTGTACGCACATAAAACACAACTTTCTTATAACACGTCTTATTAGAGAGCACATGCTCCTGTCTCTTTCCCTGAATCACGAAGGTGATATTATTCAACTATAATGCTTGAGACCCTTTTATCCTATACTGAGATCACGCTCAAGGAAGTATCGATACTCAGTTATCTCATAGTCTTCCTTGGCGGCATATTAGCAAGCCTGACTCCATGCGTTTATCCTCTTATACCAGTGACAGCTGCTTACATAGGCGCTAACTCCTCGGGAAGTAAGCGCAGGGGATTTGTTATTTCGCTCTTTTATGTGCTCGGTCTCGCCATAGTATATTCATTCTTAGGCATGTTCGCGGCTCTTAGCGGCAAGCTCTTTGGTTCAATATCTACAAATCCATGGACATATCTTATTGTGGGTAATATATTTCTTATCTTTGGATTGTCTATGTTTGATCTCTTTACAATACCTATGCCAGCTTTCCTGCAGAGCAAGACTCCGGCTAGCAGGAAGAGAGGTATTATCGGGGCGTTGATTATAGGTATGTCAGCGGGGTTTGTTATAGGGCCGTGTACCGCTCCGGCATTAGGCGCTGTTCTTACATATGTGGCAAGCAGGGGAAATGTGATTCTCGGGGGTTCGCTTCTTTTTACATTTGCTATGGGCATGGGATTACTTCTTATGATAGTGGGGACCTTCGCGGGCTTTGCCACGACATTGCCCAAATCAGGCAAGTGGATGAATATTGTAAAAAAGGTCTTTGGCTTGATATTGATAATATGCGCGGAGTATTTTATTATCTTAGCTGGAAAGGGGTTCTAAAATGAACCCCGTTAGATAATAGATCATACTTTATCTTATTGTATTTAGTAAGAAATAAGAAGGAGAAGTTTATGAGAGATAGCAATAAAAAAAGATCATCTAACGGGGTGAAAAGAATTATGAGTTTTGTTATTACACTCGCTATTTTGCCAATTTTTCTTGTGGCGTGTAATAGCAGGGCATCTGAATCAGGAGAGACAGGGGTCTTTAAGGGGGATAAGGCGGCTGATTTTACACTCAATGACCTAAAGGGTAATGAAGTTTCATTGAGTGATTTTTTAGGTAAGAAAGCTATCTTTGTCGATTTTAGCGCGACCTGGTGTCCGCATTGCGTCACAGCTATACCCCTGTTAAAAGATATAAATAATAAATATACTGACGATAGCCTGGTTATTCTCGGTGTATTTATTAATGAGTCTAAGAAGACGATAGAAAAATTTGCGGCTAAGCATGATATACCATATCCTGTGCTTATAGATACCGGTGGTAAGGTGGCGACAGAGTATTCTGTGAGCGGCGTCCCGATGTTTCTTGTTATTGATAAGAGCGGTCTTATTTCGTACAGAGGTCATAGCATTCCAGAAGATATTATTGACAAAGTAGTAAAGGAATAATACGTTAAATTCGAAATCCTAAATCCCTGCCTACCGGCAGGCAGGCTAAACTCTAAACAAATACGAAATTTAAATGATCTAACCCGTAAATTTGAATTTTGGTAATTAGAAAATTAGAATTTGTTTAGAATTTAGATATTAGTGCTTAGAATTTATAAGTGGAAGGAGGGAGAAGAGATGGCAACTATTACTATAGATGAATCTCTGTGTACAGGTTGTGGCTTATGCGCCAGTACTTGCCCAGAGGTATTTGAGATGGCTGATGATAATCTAGCTCATGTGAAAGACGCGAATGTGGAATGCGATCTTGATGATGCGGCAGCCAGCTGTCCTGTTGAGGCGATAAAGGTTGTTTAAATTCAACAGTAATATGGGGGCAGTTATTATTTAGATCTTAAATAGTGACTGTCCCTTTTTAGGTTTTTACATAAATTTTGTAATTATATAACAGGGGATAGCAATTTTACTTGATTTTTTGTGGGTAAGTTGATATAATTTTTCTACGTACACAGGTTATAATTGTAAAAGGAGGTGGCTATAGTGGGTAAACTAGTTAGTGTTATAGGTGGAACAGTTGCTATTGTAGTTGGCGTAATGCTTCTTTTTGTCTGGAGCGAGGCTTTTAAGTTAGGGCTTCAATTTATGCTAATCTTCATCTTCATCTTAGGCGGCTTGATCGCCGTAGTTGCTGGGGTATCTGAGATAAAAGATTCCTTAGCGACAAAGCAGGAAGAGGAGAAGAAAGAAGAGCCTAAGAAAGAAGAAGAGAGTAAATAAGACCGCTCTTAGCGGTATAAGTTTTTTATAAAGGGGTAGCCTTTAAACATAAGGTTACCCCTTCTATTTGGGTATGTTTTAGCTGTTAACTGAAGACTGAAAGCCGAATATATTTCCCGCTAATAGCCATTGGATGTTGACAAGGTATTTTGTTTATGTTAGAATTTTTTTAAGTAATATACATTATATAATAGTTACATGTATATATGTTTTTAACTTATAAACCTATTTAAAGAAGGGAGGCGGGCTGATGACTGAGATGAATTGGCCTCAGGTGGTGATGAGCTCTGTTCAGGAGATGCTTATGAAGGTTGGAGGATTCATTCCTAATTTAGTGGGCTTATTAATTATACTTATAATAGGCTGGCTTATCGCTAAGTTCATAGAGACCGTTATTGTAAGGACCCTAAAACTGATAAGGCTCGATACATTAGCTGAGAAGTCCGGAACAAGTAACTTTCTGGCAAAAGGCGGGATAAAGTATACCCTTTCAGAGCTAGTCGGTGTTCTGGTATACTGGATAGTTATTCTTATTGTTATGGTTACCGCCTTGAACGCTATGCAGTGGACAGTTGCCGCAGAGTTGTTAAATACCATAGTAGGCTATATACCAAATATTATAGTAGCTGTATTTATCCTTGTCTTTGGTATGTTTGTCTCAACACTCTTAGGCACTGTTATAAGAACAGCATCAACAAATGCCGGGATTACTCAATCCAGGATGCTTGGTCAGATAACACAGATTGTCGTAATTGTCTTTGCTTCAGTTATCGCTCTTCAACAGCTTAAGATTCAGACGCAGATCATCTTAAATGTTATCAACATTGTCTGCGCTGCTATAGGTCTTGCTCTAGGATTGGCTTTCGGACTT
The DNA here is from genome assembly GCA_042577545.1 of Candidatus Omnitrophota bacterium. GTDB lineage: Bacteria > Omnitrophota > Gorgyraeia > JABMRG01 > JABMRG01 > JBHPDT01. The sequence goes on from JBHPDT010000006.1 coordinate 13,886, forward strand.
GGATGTAAGGATATTGCTGGAAAGTTAGTCGGAGATTTTGTAGATAAGTTAAAGAAGAAGTAGCATCATAATAAGACCTAAAGGGAAATATAGAAATTGATAAAACTATAAAGTTTTCAGGGGCTCTTGTATTATAAGAGCCCCTATTACTATACGATATGGTTAATTTAATGAAAAAAATTCTTTTATTAATACTTCCAATGGTGATGACGCCGCTTCTAGCAGGCTGTCAGTACCCTTTCGAATTTCGCACTGAGGAAGAGATAAGGATAGAGGTTTTGGGTGTGGACCCTGCTTTTGTTGAGGTGCTTAATGAGAAGGAAGAGGTAGATGAACAGATAAGGAGTCTCAACTCTGAGTTAAAGGGCAGACATAATGATATAAATAACCAGATACTTGCTCTAAAGAATGAGTTGGATACATTTAGCAAAAGCACTAAGGAGAAGGTCAGAGATATAAATTCCAGACTCGATCCGCATCGTGAGGTTCTAAAACAGAATACAAAAGAGCTGATCACTGAGCTTAAAGTAAAAGAGAGATCCATGTCTGCTACAGAGAAGATGATCTCAAGGCTCAATAACCTCCTTGATAAGAGCTCAGAGTCTGAAAACCTTGCCAAGGAAGTGCCAAAATGGCAGAACAAGATAGCCTCTTTAAAGTTGCAATCCCAGGAACTCCAAAAGGAAGTAAGCCTAATCCGCGACAAAATCCGCCAAAATCGCCTTAAACTCAAACTCTTGAAATAAATTAGCTTTCAGCTCTCAGCTAATCAAATAAGGGGACGTTTCACTCTCTCATAACATTATCAATAACAATATGTTATGAGATGGTTCATTGCATGTTTATTTATCGTCCTTAGAATATTTAATGCGCGTTTTCATTAATTCAATATATTCTTTTTGCCTGTCCAAGGGTGAGTTACCTAATTCATGAAAAAGAGGATTGGTGTCCACAATGACATCTTCTTCTCCGAGTGCATAGTACCTATAGCTGCTCCACTGATATTCGGCAGGATCTTCTACTACACCTGCTGCCACGGGGTTGTTTTCAATGTACAGACCTACGCTTAATAGGTATTGTTGCGAATCAATTATAGGGCTTTTAAATCTTCCTTGCCATAAATGCCCAACATATCGCCTAACTCTATTGTGATAATGGAAATATGATAATTGTATACCTTGCATTGCTTTTGACATGTTGGTCTCTTCATTGAGTTTTACGCAAAGATGCACGTGATTTTTCATAAGAGCATAGTGATAAATGCAAAATCGGTATTTCTTCTTATATCTTAGTAGCAATTTTTTAAAATATTTATATTCTGATTTTCTAAAAAATAAACAACGTTTATTATTACCCCGCATGTTTATGTGCACTATTCCATTAGCAGGTAAATCTCTTGGTCCTCTTGGCAAAATACACCTCCTTTTGTTTTTTTGTCTAATTTGCCCCCTACTTGTATATGTCGTAAAAAGTGAGCATTTTCTTTCAAAAAAAATAAAAAAATAAACATGTAATAAGCCTCGCCACAACATACTGTGTATGTTTAAGTTGTGAGTAAGTGAAACGTCCCCATAAAATGGCTGTCAGATCTCAGCTGTCAGTCTTCAGACCATACCCCCCCACTGATAAAAAAATAAGCAGTTATTTTGGTCAGCAGGTTGACCTTTAAGGGGGTGTGTGATATACTATATATATACTTTATAAAAGTATGTACAAAAGGGGATTTGATGTACAGATTTCAATATTTATATAGAATACTTACACTAATGCTCTGTGTTGCACTAATTATAACAGGCAATACTACGCAGGGTTATGCGCTACGTCCTAAAGCGCATAAGAACGTATTTAAGCAAAGTCCCTATTCATCTGATAAGAGCTCATCAGCTGGAGAATCTACTGATAGCCCTGAGATATCAAAGTCTGAGCCTGGTTATATACTTGGTAAGGTTTATAATGCTCCTTGGGGGGGCGATTTACAGACAGGGCAAATTCTTGTGACAAAACTTGAGAGCGATAATATTTACATTCCTCCTATCTTAGCTTATAGTGTACCTACATTTGGAGTTACTTTTAATAGGAACGGAGACTCCGCGTCTTCTCCAATAGAGGGCCCTGTTACTGAGGAGACTCTTCATGCAACAATCGCATCCTTAGAAAAAGCCACTGAAGATAGTGATATGTTTTTAGATCCCATCGAGGCAGAGGTAGCTAAGGCCAGTTTAGAGCTTCTAAAGCAGATGGCGGTATCTGGGAATATCTATTCTCTTAAATCAGATGACAAGGGTATCTTTGGTTTTGCTCAAGCTGATAAGATATTTCTGGATAAGGAGCTATTGAAAGATCAGATAGCGCTTTTTCACATGGGAGCAAAGGCCTATTTCATAGCCAATCCAGATAAGGCTAAGGATCTGAATATGTCTGTACACACGTTTTTGAGAGGATCTGGCAGTAAGGATCAAGAGAAAGGTGAGTTTAGCCTGGGATTACAGGATAAGATATTTGGTGTGACTGCTAATAAAAAGTTTACGCAAAAGCTGGTTAGTATGATAAAAAAAGAAGATAAAACCACTCTGCCTTCAGGTTTGACTGGTGGGCAGGAGGCACTTGTGGAGCCCAACTTAGGTATAGGTGCTGGATCAGGTCACATAGTCTTTAATGAACCTTCTCTGCCCGATCAAGATATAGAAGGTAATACAACTATTCTATCAATGATCAAGGAGTCTGTTTCCACTCCAGGTCACTTATTTAGTAGCGAGATTTTTTATAGTATGAATAAAGATAAGCTTGGGCGCACGAATAATTTTCTTAATTTATTGTTAAGATTTTTTAGCTGGCCTTTTTCCCGTTTTTATATGTATTCTGCTAGATTAAACCTTGGTTTCATAACAAGACCACTTGCCTGGGCTTTTGAGAGATACTGCTTATCAAATCATATCGGCATAGTGAAGGCTGTAAGTAAACTTTATGGTAAGAAGAGAGCAGAGGCGTTTATTAGATTATTGCCACAGACAGAAAACGCAAATATGATAGGGTATGCGCAATCACCCATTACATCACGCCAGGATTTTGATAATTATTTGAAGATGCTTATAGCATATAATGAACTATGCAGACTGGCTGGAAAGAGCGACCCAGACTTAGCAGCGTCGAATCTTATGGGTGATATTACCTTTGCTTTACAACTAAAGAGCATGACTTACAACCCATCATTTAGGCCGCGGGTACAAGCCGCAGGATATGAGTGGGTTCCCTCTAGAGAGATATTGGGGATTGTAGGTGGCATAGAACCGGATGAGAGCCCTGGTTCTTCTGTGGATGGGCAATTTGAAGCATTGCCAAAAGATCCTGCGCCTGCTCCAGCCCCAGGACATCTTGAGCCCACGGTACCTTATTCAGGATATATTGAGCTGTCAGGGTCTATGTTTTCGGAAGCCAGTGATGTGGCTGAAGAAGATAGTAAAGTGGGAGAGAATGCAGAGCTCCCCAAAGATGCCTCAGGTACTACGGGCCCTTCAGAGGCAGCAGCAGATTTTAATAAAAAATGGAGTAATTTAGCGCAATACAAACCCGATTCTGATGATAGCGAGACAGAAGAGTTTAAGCAGGAGCAGATGAATGAGTTGCCGAGTAAGGGTGTGGATCCCCCAGCTGTACCAATCAAACCCCATCCTGATGATGATGGTTCAAGTAAAGAAGTGCAAAAGGGCGATGAAAATGTCCATTTTTCTACATTCTTAAAACAATGGAAATTAATAAAAGCTATGAAGGGTAAATTGGGTGATATGCCATTGGGCGCAGGCGGCGAAGGTTGGGGCGGCCATCTAAAGGGCGCTGATTCGTTTGGTTCTTCCTTTGGTTTAGGTGGGTTGTGGGGTAGCTCATATGAAGACCCTCTTAGTGGAATGCTCCTCTTTACAGAAGAGAGGGATTCTGATCCTGAGGCTATTCAGCTTATAAAGGAGAGAGTAGATCTACATAATCAGTTGATAGATAATAATTTTGCCGCCTTAGAACTTATTGCGTTACATGTTGATAATATAGATAGGGAGACTCTTGAAGCTATGTTGGAACTTGTTGGCGAAATGGTAACTCTTTATGATCTACTAACGCAATCGCTAGATAAAGATAAATATATGGTGGATGCGTTAAGAGAGAAGTTGGAGATCATAAAAGATCGTCTACTCGCTTATTCTGAAGATGAGCTTGCTGCTGAGAAGGCGCAAACTGCTATAAGTGGCTTGGAAAAAGATCCAGAGATAATCGATGAGGTAGAGACCCTGCACGAGTTTATCCGTTTTTTACATGAGCAAAGTTTTCATCCGCTCACTGAATTAGCGCAGATGGCAAACGCTACAACAGAGATCAGCGTTTATGGGAAATCGCATAGTATTATAGATATAAGCAGTACCCCGATTATACGATCAGGCAGAGTCAGCTCGCCTTTATTTGCAAATCTACTTAATGCCTTTGACCATAGGCAGAGCAGATCTATCAGTTCTGCTCTTATCATTAATGATGATCTTCTGATAGGTCATTTTAATCTCGGTCTTCATAAGGCTCAGATGCAGGCGAAGGTTGCCCCTCCGGATGAAGGTGGCATGATATCTATCCGTTATCAGGAGTGGGGGACCGGTTCTGGAAACAGAGCAAGGTTAGCCTTCTTAGAGGCTGTTATGCAGGGGCTTGGTTTACACACCGATATTATCGAAGGTAAGTATATGGATATCAGGATTGATAAAGACCACAATGCCTCTACAATGGAATATATATCAGAGAAGATACCAGAGGTTGTAAAAGCCCTGTATTATACGCGAGACCTTGATCTTTATATTAAAGATGAAGATACAGCCAGACAAGCGGCAGCATATTATTTACATCAGGGATATGTGCATAAGACATCAGATATAGAGATACACAAAAGCTACTCCTTAGATATATCTGTTGACCAACGCAGAGAGCTTAATCAGGTGCTAACGAATCTAGGAATCTTAGCTATACCAGATACGGTGGTTCTTAGTCAGAAGACCATAGATCGATATGTTAACAGACCTGTTGATGAGAGGGTTAGATGTGGCCAGCTTGTATGGGCTCCAGAGGAGACGCCTGAGGGAGAAGAGCCTTCTGCTGGCCAGACACTTAGAAGGAGCGATTTTGATCCTGTCCAGACTATTATAGAAGAGCTCTCTGGCCAGAATGGAATTGCGGCTATGCAGATAGCGGAACTTATTACTCCTTTAAGGCACGCAATAGATTTTAGAAATATAGGCACAGTAGGTCGCCTATTAGTTCAGGTAGGAAGCCTGGAAGCAGTTGATGGCACAATTATGGTTGTGACATCATTAAAAGACCCCGATAGCGGGAATATCGTTTTTGCTCGTGTAGCGCCAAATAACAATCCCGATTCTCAGCATAAGCCAAAGCAGTTAATAAATATAATTCAAAAGATGGGATTTGGCCATGTTAAGCTTGAGAAGATTCCGCGCCAAGAGTTGCTAATGGCAAAAGAAGATTTGCGCCAGCGTTGGCCAGAGCCACCAGTAAAAGGGGTATCTCTTATTAAAGGTATACCATCTTCTCCAGGTCACCTGGGGCAAGCTGTAAGGGGCAAGATAACGTTTAGTAAAGAATCTGCCCAGGAAACTGGTATGATACTTATGACAAACAATACTACGCCTGAGGATGTGCCGAATCTCTCGTCTTTTTCAGGTATTATAACAACGAGCGGTGGCGTATTAGCGCATGCTGCTATTACATCTCGTGAACTCGGTATACCCTCAATTATTATTCCTGGCGCCCAGAGAGTAACGCATGCTAATTTGGAGGAGCGGAGTATAGTATCTTATTTGCCAGGTAAGCTGGAGCAGGCCAGTGAAGGTATATATTTTTCCAGAGACGTGATTGAAAGAGAGGATTTTATTTTTGAGGGTTCAGAGGTTATTTTGGATGGAAAAAATGGCAGGCTGATATTGGAGTCGGAGAAAGACGCTTTATCAGCTATGCCAGAGGAAGCTACTAGGGAACCCAAAGAGGTTATTACAGAAGAGTCCATGAGTGTGACCCCTACCAATAAACGGATGAGGGATGATCTTGTTATTTCAATGAAAGAGTTGCGAAAAGAAGATTCTCCGTCAGCGGGACCCAAGGGAGCTAATTTAGGTGAGCTTAAGAGTATTTCAAGGAGACTACGCTTTAAGGTTCCAGATGGATTTGCTGTGACAATCAATGCCTTTAATAGATTTATAGAAGATTCAGGCATAGCCCCAAAGATTCGAGAGATCCTCGAAGATACTTCAGATAATGATAGTAAATACCTGCGCATACATACCCTATTTGTGAATGCTGCGAGAACGACTGATGGTGATCTAAAGAGATTGATAATGCATTATGCCAAGGCCTCTAAGAAACGAAAGATATACTGGAGCGTTAGATCATCTAATGTGAGCGAAGATTCAGAGAATGCCGCTTTTGCAGGGCTTGGAGATACGTACCTATTTGTTCATACAGATGAACTTTTCGAGAATGTGGCTAGGAACTTCTCGTCATTTGCGACTCCTCGCGCGCTTGCCTATAGGTTTGAGAGGGGCATAGGTAACGATATTATCGAGCATGCTGTCTTTGTTCAGGAGATGGTTGATGCTGATATATCAGGAGTAATATTTACAGAGGACCCGGTTACAAAATCCCCTGATGATATAGTTTTAAATGCTTCATTTGGGTTAGGAGAACCTATTGTGAGTGGTAGGGTGCAACCTGACCAATATACAGCGGATAAAGATACCGGCGCCTTAAAGGATAGTATTATGGGTTCAAAGCGCATTAAGATGATTCCAAGGCAGGAAGGTCATGGAACAAAGATAGTAAGTACTCCATTAGGAGAGCGAAGTAACTATGTGTTTGGCGCCCAACGAAGAAAATGGATACGCAGATTAACTAAGGTAGCTAGGGGTATTGAAGCGCATTATGGTCATGCCGTAGACATTGAATTTGCCATAAAGTGGGATACCCTATATATTTTACAGGCGCGACCCATAACTACAAAAGCCTCATCAAGCGGCAACCAGCTTGCGCATGAACCCTTGATGGTGACAGCAAGTCCCCCATCTAATCGATTGGATCCGATAGCAGTTGATTTAAAGAGTCCAGTTGCGCCAAATACGCCCCCAGTTCTAATAGATATTAGTGGCGCCAAGCCTGTAAAACCAAGGTCTAAAGCTGAAAAATTAATAAGATCCGCTGCATAGTTATCCATCAGGAAAAAAACGGGGACGGTTCTGGTTTTTTTTGAAAACCAGAACCGTCCCCATGTTTTTCCTTTGATTTTAAAGGGGTTTTGTGGTACAATTCAGCCCTCTAATAACCCATACACATACCTGGAGGTTGGTAATGCTTACTATAAAACGAGCTTTAATTAGCGTATCTGATAAATCCGGGCTAGATTCTTTTGTAAAGGAGCTATCCGAACTTGGTGTTGAGATAATTTCGACCGGTGGAACAGCGCGTTTCATAACATCCCTGGGAATAAAGGCCAAACCCATAGAAGAAGTTACAGCCTTTCCTGAGATGTTAAATGGCAGAGTAAAGACCCTTCATCCTAAGATTCATGGAGCTCTTCTAGCTGTAAGAGATAAAATCGAGCATATGGAGCAGTTGAAGACCCAGGCTATAGAACCGATAGATATGGTTGTTGTTAATCTCTACCCATTCCAGAAGACCGTTTCTAAGCCAGGGGTCAGCCAGGAGGATGCTATAGAGAATATAGACATCGGAGGGCCTTCTATGCTGCGTTCAGGGGCTAAAAACTATCGTTGGGTAGCTGTTGTAACCAGCCCGGTTCAATATGCGATGATACTTAAGGAACTGCATAAGAATAATGGCGCCCTATCAGAGGATATTCTCTTCAAGCTTGCCTTAGAGGTATTTAAATTGACTTCAGAGTATGATAATCATATACATAAGTATTTAAAGGGTAGGCTCAATGGCGCAGAGGATAGTGATGAGGAGTCTATCTTTAAGAACCATATGGTATTAAAATATGATAAACTTCAAGATCTCCGTTATGGAGAGAACCCGCATCAACAGGCTGCTTTTTACAAGGGGGAGTATGTACGCGAATCTTCAGTCGTTGGGCTAAAGCAGGTACATGGTAAGCCCCTATCTTATAACAATATAATGGATATGGATGCGGCGATCGAGGCTGTTAAGGAGTTTGATAAGCCCGCGGCTTGTATTGTAAAGCATTCCACCCCTTGCGGCATGGCAACCGCTGATACCTTAACTAAGGCGTATACTGATGCGCTAGATTGCGATAAGATGTCAGCTTTTGGTGGTATCATAGGGCTCAATAGAAAAGTTGATATTAATACAGCTGAGGCTGTTTTGAATTCTAGCTTTGTTGAGTGTATAATAGCGCCGGGCTTTGAACAGGATGCTCTTAAGAGACTGATGAGCAAGCCAAACCTAAGGCTTGCTTCTGTTGATACATTTAACAAAAATAGAGATAGTAACGATCTTCATTTAAGGAAGGTAGTAGGTGGGATCCTGGCCCAGAGCAGGGATCTAGAGAACCTTGATGAATCGCAGTTAAAGATCGTTACTAAGAGAAAGCCGACGCCAGAGGAGGTAGACTCACTCATCTTTGCCTGGAAGGTTGTCAAACATGTTAAATCAAATGCTATTGTCTTAGTGCAAGGCACAAAGACTGTGGGCATTGGAGCTGGGCAGATGAGCAGGGTAGATGCGGTATTTATGGCCATTCATAAAGCAGGCCAGAGAGCAAAACAGGCTGTGCTTGCCTCAGATGCCTTTTTTCCAAAAGAAGATGCCATAGAACTAGCTGCCAAAGAAGGTATAACATCAATTATACAACCTGGTGGATCAAAGGCTGATGATAAGATCACTGTTATGGCAGATAATAGAGATCTTTCAATGGTCTTTACTGGAATACGTCATTTTCGTCATTAATCTTTCGAAATTAAATGGATTATAAGCAATCCCTCGCTTATCTTAATAGATTTACTAACTATGAGAGGTTTTCTAAGTATGATTATAGAAAATCTTTTAATCTTAGTAGAATAAAAAGACTACTCGCGTTATTTGATAATCCTCAATCACAATTTTCTTCTGTACTGATCGCTGGAACAAAAGGAAAAGGTTCAACAGCGGCCTTTTTAACTAATATACTAAGCGCATCTGGTTTTAAGTCCGGATTATATACCTCGCCTCACCTTATATCAATAAGAGAGAGAGTCAAAATCAATGGCAGGCCCATCTCAGAGAAAGATTTCTCAACCATTATTTGTGATATAAGTAAGGTTGTAGGCAAGAATAGATTAAGGGGTCTAACATTCTTTGAGATTTTAACAGCAGCTACCTTTATCTATTTTGCCAAGGAGAGAGTAGATATAGCTATATTAGAAGTTGGTTTAGGCGGTAGGCTCGATGCTACCAATATAGTGTCCGCATTGGTATCTATTATAACACCTATCAGTTATGATCATACGCACATTCTCGGTAGTTCTATTAGTAAGATCGCCTATGAAAAAAGCGGTATTATAAAGAAAAATTCTTTTGCAGTGTCAGCTTCCCAGCCAAAAGAAGCTAAAGCTGTTATAAGGTCCAGGGCTAGTGAGCGCAGTGGAGAGTTGATATTTACGCAGGATCAGTTTGCGCCAAAAAATATAAGAGTGTCATACGATAAAACAGAATTTGATATAAAGACACCGGCTAACATCTACCGCAATTTAACGACGCAGCTTGTCGGAACGCATCAGGCGCAAAATAGCGCGCTTGCGATATGCGCGGCGGAGGCTCTAGGCAAGAGATTAGGATTTAAGCTCAAGAAATCCAATGTCAGGAAAGGGCTTGCGAGGTCTGATATAAGAGGTAGATTTGATATTGTGTCAAAGAAACCTGTTATTGTTTTAGATGGTTGTCAGAATGAGGCTTCTGCGCAATCCCTGAAAAAGACTCTTGCGCAGGCATTCCCGCGCAAGGAAGCAATCCTTGTGCTAGGGGTCTCATCTGATAAGGACGCCGAAGCGATAGGAAGGGTTCTTTGTCCTGTCGCAAAAGAGGTGATATTTACCCAAGCTAATTCCGTGCGTGCTATGGACTCTAATATTTTAGCGCAAAAACTCAATAATTTTTGTAAGATAAGTTATGTATGCGCTGATTCAAAAGACGCAATGACATTTGCCAAGTCCCTAGCAAATAAAGATGATATTATAGTCGTTACCGGATCATTATTTTTAGTAGGCGACATCTTGAAAAAAAGCTAACAATATTGGCGTATATCGTATTGCGTATTTCGTATTGCGTATCGTGCATTCAACATGTTTTTTCACCCGACGCAATACGCATCACGCAATACGCACGACGCAATAGATAACATGATAAATAATAACAATGACACAATAGCCGCGGTGGCTACACCGCCTGGAGAGAATGGCATAGGCATTATAAGGCTTAGTGGGCCTGATGCCATAGCTATTGCGGAAGGTGTATTTCAATCAAAAAAATCGATCAAACTTTCTGAATCCAAAAGTCATGCTCTTCACTATGGATATGTTGTAGACGGGCAAGAGCGGATAGATGAGATATTACTTTCAGTTATGCGCGCTCCTGCTACATATACACGTGAAGATGTTGTTGAGATCAATTGCCATGGCGGCAACATTGTCTTAAGGAGGGTTTTGGATCTCATCGTTAAAAGAGGCGCGCGTATTGCTGAGCCTGGTGAGTTTACAAAGAGAGCATTCTTAAATGGAAGGATAGATTTAAGCCAGGCTGAAGCTACGCTTGATATAATAAGATCGCGTACTGACGAAAGCTTAAAGGTGGCGCAGCGCCAGCTAGGTGGAGAGTTGGCATTAAAAATTAAGGATGTCCGCAATGCGTTAATGGATATAATGGCTTATGTTGAGTCAGATATTAATTTTCCAGATGAAGATTTGGATGCTATAAAGGAAGATAAACTGAAGACTTCTTTAGAGAATGTTAAGCGAGATCTTATTGATCTTATCGAATCTTCCAATAATGGACGTATCTTAAGGGATGGCATCACAGCTGTTATCTGCGGCAAGACAAATGTAGGCAAATCAAGCCTTATGAACAGTTTCCTTAAGCAGGACAGGGTTATAGTAACACCAACGCCTGGAACTACACGCGATTCCATAGAGGAGATAGTGAATGTTAAGGGCATCCCTATTAGAATAGTCGACACAGCGGGTATCATGCATGCTGAGGATGAGCTAACAAGAGAGTCTATCGAAAGAAGCAAACATCATATGATGACAGCGGACCTGATATTGCTGGTATTAGATTCCAGCGATGAATTAAATAAACAGGATTTGGATATAATAGATATTGTAAAAGATAAGAAGACGCTCGTCGTAGTTAACAAGACCGATCTTCCAGAGGCGCTGCAGATAGATCAGATAAAAGAGCACCTGCGCAAGAATAAGATACTTAAGATATCTGTAAAGAACAAAAGCGGGCTTAAGGAACTTGAGGAGGCGATATATGATATGGTCTTCTCAGGCAAGGTAACTGTTGAGAATATATTCTTATCAAACTCAAGACATATCGAGGCTGGAAGGAAGGCGCTTAATTTTGTGGACGCCTCCTTGGTCGGGCTTACTCAGAAGAGATATTGGGAGCTGCTCTCTATTGATATAAGGGAGGCAGCCGAATCTTTAGGAGTTATTACAGGAGATGTCTTTACTGAGGATCTGTTGGATGTGATCTTTAGTAAGTTTTGTATAGGTAAATAAATGAGGCCATGACTTATGTCACACGCAGTGTGGCATAAGTCATAAGGCCGAATTTACCCTGAGCAAGGCCAGCATCTTCCGCCAAAGTCGGGAGGCTGGCCGCGTCGAAGGGTGAATAGGAGAAAAAATGAATAAGAAGAAGATCGAGAAAGCTATAGGGGATATATTGCAGGCTATAGGAGAGGATCCAAAAAGAGCAGATCTTCTGGATACGCCTAAGCGTGTGGCTAAGATGTATGAGGAGATATTTAGCGGAATAAGAGAAGACCCGCGCAAAGAGTTAGAGGTACTCTTAGGAGAGAAGCACAGCGAAATAATATTGCTTAAGGGCATACCTTTATATTCGGTATGCGAGCATCACCTGCTCCCGTTTATCGGAAAGGTCTATCTGGCTTATATCCCAAAAGGCGGCAGGGTCACAGGTCTGAGTAAATTGGCTAGAGTTGTTGAGATTCTATCAAAGAGACTACAGGTGCAGGAGCGGTTAACTACCCAGATTGCGGATATTGTTATGTCTAAACTCAAGCCCCTTGGGGTGCTCGTTGTGATTGAAGCGGAACATCTCTGTATGTCGATGAGAGGGGTGAAGAAACCTGGAACAGTTACTGTAACAAGCGCTGTGCGCGGTGTCTTTAAGGAGAACGCGAAGACCAGGCAGGAGGCGCTCTCTCTTATAAAATAATGATTTACCTACTTATACTTTTGTGTTATAATTATACAATTATAAAAGGAGTATTTCATGGAGAAGAGGCTGTATGAGCGTATATCTCTGCCAATACGATTAAAATATGAGGTCAAGAGTCGTCCTAAGCTTGTTTCTGAAGCAGGCACTAGAAATATCAGTGGTAGCGGGATCTGCCTCTCGTTAAAGGAGAAGCTTGTTCCTAAGACTGAATTGAGCATGAAGGTAGAGATAGGTGACAATGAGGAAGAGATAACTCTTAAGGGCAGAGTAGTTTGGAGCCGGCGGGTCGATATCCTGGAAAAAGATGGACCTGTCTCTTATTTTGATACTGGGATAGAACTCATAGCCCCAAACCCTATAAACATAAACAGAGTTGTCACGCATTTTTACGGCAAATCTTTCTGACAGTCTAAAAAAATAATAGATGAACTTTTTTTTACAATTAGGAAGAAATAAGGTATTTCTTGTAACCCTGGCTACCTGGCTTATAGCGCAGTTGATCAAAGTATTTATAGGTGTAGTACGGGAGAAGAAATTTAATTTTAAGTGGTTAGTCGGGACCGGAGGAATGCCCAGTTCTCATTGCGCGGGAGCGGCGGCGTTCTCTACAGCCTTAGGGCTTAATTTTGGTTTTGAATCCCCTTTTTTTGCTATAGGTCTTGTCTTCACTATTGTTACTATGTTCGATGCCCAAGGCGCCAGAAGGGCAGTAGGTAAGCAGGCCGAGACCCTTAATAAGATGTTTGAGGATATATATATTAATAAGCCCATAAAAGAGGAGAGGCTGATCGAACTTATAGGGCATACCCCGGTTCAGGTACTTGCAGGCGCTGCGCTAGGTATTGTTTTAGGTTATTTTTTATACAGTAATCTGTAAACAAATTAAAGAAAGATCCTTCTCCGCTTCAGGTGCCAGCCTGCCGGAAGGCAGGGATCAGAATGAGACCTTTTTATATGAAAACACCCCGAGCTCTCAGGTAAATGCGTGAATAAAAATATAATAATAAGAGCAGCTGTTGTCTTGTCTGTTGCGATTGTAGTTGTCGCAGCGCGCTGGTTATGGATTACTACATATCCGGTTAAGGTCGTAGAGCCTAAAGAGATTGTAAAAAATATTTCTAATGAAATTCCTATACCGCAGGAACCTGAAACCACTTCTTTGAGCAAAGCGCGCCTTCTCTTATCGCAGAATAAGAAGGCCGATGCGATAGCTATTTTAGATAAACAGATTGCCTCAACCAAGGGAACAAAAGAGGCTTATGATGCTCTTATTCTTTTAGCCGCCACCTACAATGATGATGGGAATTATGTTAAAGCAAAGGAGCTTTATCAAGCTGTTATACGCGAGTATGCTGATTATTGTGATTATCCTAAGATAGAGAAAGAGCTAAACTCTCTAAATATTAAGATTATCTTTTCCCCTATACCCGGTAAGGATAGTATTATTTATACCATTGTTCCTGGAGATACGCTTGGAAAGATCGCGAAAGAATATTTTACAACTGTTGAGCTTATCAAGAAGGCTAATGGCCTAACCTCTGATACAATAAGACCTGATATGAAATTAAAGATAGAAAAAGACCCTTTTTCTATAGTTGTTGATAAATCACAATCTTCTTTAACCCTTCTTAGAAATGGCGAAGTAGTAAAGACATATGCTGTTGCCACAGGCATGAACAATTCTACTCCTATAGGTGTTTTTAAGATAAAGGATAAGCTGGTGGAGCCTGTCTGGTATGGACCAAATGCGGTTGTACCCCCAGACAGTCCAGAGAATATATTAGGTTCGCGTTGGCTGGGGATCACAACTCCAGACCCAGGTTATGGAATACATGGTACCACCGCCCCCGCTTCCATAGGCTATCAATCTACCGCGGGTTGTGTTAGAATGCTTAATGAGGATGTGGAAGAGATCTTTGCTATTGTCCCTATTGGGGTAGAGATCACAATAATAGACTGATATATGAATTCAAGCGGATTATCTTTTGAAAAACCTATCTTAGAGCTAGAACGCAAGATCGATGAACTTAAACAGTTTACTAGCTCTGAGAATATAGATCTTACTTCTGAGATTTCCAGACTTCAGGAAAAACTGGATAGGCTTAAGCGTGAGATATTTGAGAGCCTCTCTTCTTGGCAGAGGGTACAACTTGCTCGTCACCCACAAAGACCATATTCCCTTGATTATATAAATATGATTATGACGGATTTTATCGAACTTCATGGTGATCGATTATTTTCTGATGATAAGGCCATGGTCTGTGGTATGGCGACTTTAGAAGATAGAAAGATTCTATTTATAGGGCATCAGAAGGGAAGAGATACGAATGAGAATCTGATACGTAATTTTGGAAGCGCCAACCCCGAAGGTTATCGCAAGGCTTTACGACTGATGAAATTAGCTGAGAAATTTGATATACCTATAGTCTCTTTTATAGATACTCCCGGCGCATATCCAGGTGTCGGCGCCGAAGAGAGAGGACAGGCTGAAGCTATTGCGCGAAATGTCAGGGACATGGCGTCTATCAGGGTTCCGATAATAGTGGTTGTTATAGGTGAAGGTGGCAGCGGCGGGGCGCTTGGGATTGGCATAGGAGATAGGGTATGCGTAATGGAGAACGCCTATTATTCAGTCATATCCCCAGAAGGCTGCGCGGCCATTCTTTGGAAAGATAGAAGCAAGGCGGATGAGGCAGCATCAGCATTAAAGCTCACTGCCCATCACCTTCTTGAGTTTGGGATAATAGATGAGGTTATACCGGAACCGCTTGGCGGCGCGCATAAGGATCCTGATACTGCCGCTTCAAATATTAAAAGCGCGGTCTTAAGGCACCTGAATGAGGTATCGAAATTAAGCAGCGATGAGATCGTAGATGCTCGATATAACAAGTTTCGTCATATCGGGGTTTTTAGCGAAGCCGGGTCTTTTTGACATTATAAGAGGATAATTGCAAGATATGATAAAGAGATTAGATGTTGCAAGCGATCTGAAGAATGTAGACAAGATGGGCAAAAAGATAGTTGAGATTCTTAAGAAGGCAAAGATTGATGAGTCTGATGTCTTCGATTTACGATTGAGTCTTGAGGAAGCGCTTGTTAACGCGATAAAATACGGCAACAAGCTCGATAGCAGCATCAATGTTTCTATCGATTTGTCCGTTGACAATAAAAAAGTAACTATTTCTGTGGAAGACTGTGGAGAGGGTTTTGACCATCAGGGACTTCCCAACCCGACTCAGGAGAATAACCTGTTAAAGCCCAGAGGAAGAGGGGTATTTTTAATTAAGCACCTTATGGATCTTGTGAAATATAATAAAAAAGGAAATCGCGTTACTATGACAAAATATTTGAAGAACAAAGCGCCTACAAAGAAGAAGGAGATGGTATAATGCAGATAAATTCGCAGATCGATAATGATATTATAACTTATAATATTAATGGAGATATCGATATAAACTCTTCCCCGGATATTAGAAAGACGTTGGAAAAATCTATCTCTCAAAAGGCGCAGAAGATAGTTATCAACTTAAGTGGTGTCTCATATATTGATAGCTCGGGGTTAGCGACACTGGTTGAGATGCTCAAGAAGACAAAGGGGTATGGCGGCCGCCTTAGGTTGTCAAGTTTGGCCGCGAAGGTAAAGAGTCTCTTTGAGATAACTAAGTTGGAAAAACTCTTCGAAATATATGATACGAAGGAAGAGGCATTGTCCAACTTTAACTAGTTTTTAAAAAAAAAGGATCTCTTATGCTTAGGTTTGTTGGAGCAATAGGAGGATTTGTACTAAGATCGCTCTCAAGTGTTGGCGGTGTCTTTAACCTTCTCTTCGCGACCCTTTATTGGTTAGTAGTCGGACCCTTCAAGAAGAAACCCACCTCATATAAAAATGTCTCTGATCAGATGGTCTTTAGCGGTATCAATAGCGTTCTTATCGTATTTTTCGTAGCGTTTTTTACAGGTATCGTACTTGCTATGCAGAGCGCTTATCAGCTTGCTCAGCTTGGGGCTGAGATGTATGTCGCCAGTCTTGTTGCTGTATCTATGGCTAGGGAATTAGGGCCGGTCTTAACCGCTTTAGTTGTCGCTGGAAGAGTTGGCGCTGCTATTACCGCGGAGCTGGGCAGTATGAAGGTCACCGAGCAGATAGAGGCCCTGGAGGCCCTGGCTCTAAATCCAGTTAGATTTTTAGTGGTTCCCCGATTTTTAGCCCTTGTGATAATGCTACCATGTCTTACGATATTTGCTGATCTGATGGGTATGCTTGGCGGATATGTAGTTGGTGTATTCAACCTGGGGATAAACCCCGGCATGTATGTTGATATTACTTTTAAGTTCCTGGAGCTTAAGGATATATACACAGGGCTTGTTAAATCCGTATTTTTCGCGATGATAATATCTTTAATAGGCTGTTATATGGGCTTAAACACAACTGGTGGAGCCGAAGGTGTAGGTCGGGCGACAACCACAAGTGTTGTTATGAGTTTTATCATGGTAATCTTAGCTGACTGTATTTTGACAGGCTTGTTCTATTTCAGTCAAATGTAAGTGAGCACATAAGTTACGTCGCACGAAGTGTGACGTAACTTATAAGTGCGAACTTACCCCGTACCGAATGAACAGCTTGCCCTGTACCGGAGCGAAGCGACTGGTACAGGGAAGTGAATTCTGGTATGGGGTAAATGAATATCAGTGCTTTAGCGCTGCCTGAGATTGCCACGCCGCCTTTGGCGGCCCGCAATGACGACGAGAGCGAAGGCGGATAAATGAAAGAAAATCTTATGGACGAAAAAGAAGTTGTAATAGAGGTAAAAGATCTTGTTAAGAGTTTCGATGGCCGTCGCGTCCTTGATGGGGTAAATCTCAAGATGTACAGAGGCGAGACCATGGTTATCATGGGTGGAAGTGGCTGCGGAAAATCCACCCTCTTAAGACACATAATAGGTTCATATACGCCAGACAGTGGTTCGATATTGATTAGGGGGAGTGATATAACTACGCTAAGTGAGGATGAGTTTGATAAGATCAGAAAGAGGTTTGGCATGGTCTTTCAAAATGCCGCGCTCTTTGACTCAATGGATGTGGAAGGTAATATATCCCTACCCCTTAGAGAACATACGAAACTAGCAGATGACATTATAAAGATAATGGTAAAGATGAAATTAGAGCTCGTGGGCCTAAGGGGTTTTGAGAAGCTTATGCCCAGCCAGCTTTCCGGAGGTATGAAAAAAAGAGTAGGGCTGGCGAGAGCGATCTCCATGGACCCTGATATAGTTTTTTATGATGAGCCTACAGCAGGCTTGGATCCTATAGTCGCTGGGGTTGTAGATAAGCTGATATTGGATTTGAGTAAGAAGCTTTCGATAACGACAATAGTTGTGACTCATGATATGAAGAGCGTATTCTCTATAGCTGATAGAGTCGCCATGCTCCATAAGGGTAAGGTGATAGCCGAAGGTTCGCTAGAAGAGGTAAAAAATTCTACTGACGAGAGAGTAGTCCAGTTTATAACAGGTAATCCTGAAGGCCCGATAAGATTTTTTCAGGAGGGCAACGGATATCTGGAGGAGTTGACGAAATAAATGAGCGCATCCCGAAGTTTCGGGATAAGTGCGAATTCCCGCCGGAGGCGGGTCTGCCTGCGGCGGATATCTCGAGGAGTGCTAAGCGCTAAGCGTAGCGAGGCACGACGAAGGGATCTCAGATTTAGAGATTGCTTCGGCACCTTCGGCGCCTCGCAATGATGAGAACAGCACCGTCATTGCGAGCGAACAAAGTGAGCGAAGCAATCACAAACAATGACGAGAATTAAAAAAAGGAGTGATAGATATGTCAAAGACTCTTACCAATGATATAAAGACCGGTTTTCTTGTGTTAATTTGCCTGACAATACTCATAACGCTTACTCTTTCGGTTAACAAGCTTGATATATTCAATAAGCAGTATGAGATTAAGGCTATCTTTGGCAAGGTAGCTGGTGTCGGGAGTGACGCGCCAGTCAGATTGAGTGGTGTTGAGGTAGGAAAGATCGATGAGGTTAAGCTCTTATATAATAAAGAGGGAGAGACAAAGATCTTGGTCAAGATGAGTCTGGATCCAGAGGCGAAGTTGAGAGAGGGGGCCACAGCATGCGTTACAATGCTTGGTCTTATGGGTGAGAAATATATTGAGCTAACCCCTGGTGAAAAGGGAGCCCCTTATGTAAAATCCGGACACACGATTACGGGGAAAGATCCTATGCAGATGGAGGAGATCGTTGATATTGCCAAAGAGATCGCGGATGAGATTAAAACAGCGATGCGCAACATCAGTTCTTTAGCCATGCACCTGGATGAGACCGTAGTAGATAATAGGCCTGATATTGATGAGATAGTCGGAAACCTAAAAAGAACTACCTCGAATTTTGAGGAATTCAGCGCTGATATCAAAGAGAACCCCTGGAAGCTTCTTACAAAGGGAAAGGATACAAAAAAAGAGACCAGCTCGAGCAAGAGAAATAGATCCTCATCTAGATATTAATAGCAGGATTAAAAGTCAAGCTTGCAGGGGATGGTGCTATAAGAGTAGCAAATGATAAGGTAGGGGAAACAATTATTAGTAGGCAGTAATCTAATTATAAGATCCGCTATGAAAAATATAGTAGTCATAAATATAATCGTCCTTTTGACGATTTTATTATTTTTTAGCGCTTATGCTAGCGCCCAAGAAGAAGCGAAGATCTTCTATCTAAAGGGCGTTGTTAAGATGCAGCGGTCAGGCGAGGATTTTTGGATATTGGCTAAGAAGGGCATGGTCCTTAAAGACAACGATAGGGTAAAGACGCTAAAGAGTGGTGATGCAGAGATAGCGCTCGATTCTTCATTAAAGAATATTGTAAAGCTTGAAGGAGGCACTGAAGTAACGATAGAAGACCTAAAGACAAAGAGTTTGTACATGTATAGAGGTAAGGTCTTATCTGTGCTAGAATCATTACCTACTGGCTCATCATTTGAGGTAAGGACTCCCACGGCGGTTGCTGGTGTTACTGGTTCCGGTATCTTCGTTGAGACAGATGGCAAGAAAACCGGTGTAAGGTGCCATGAGGATAAGGCATATGTGCGAGGTGTTAATATAGATGGTGTTGCCATAGGCGAGGTTCTTGTAATAGATGAGGGATATAAGCGTTTTGTAGGCCATCTTCAGGCGCCTGGTGAGTTAATTATTTTAACAGGATATGAGAAGGGCCAGTGGTCAAATTTTCGTGAAAGTTTGCGAGAGCACCTGGATTGGTTAAGAGAAAAAAGAGCAGAGGGCTCACGCGAGGCAGCCCTTGCTATGGATCGCTTAGGAAGGGCCTACGGCAATCCTAATGATAATTGAGGCCTCAGTTTATTTTTCGTGTAATGAGGCCTCATCCTGAGGAGCGACGGGTAGTGAATGTAGTCGACCCAAGCGACGAAGGATCTCTAATAACAAATAAACGTTCTACTTATAAAAAATGATAAAGATAAAAATTCCGATAAAGATAGTTAAAGTTCTGGCAGTAATAATTATCCCTCTGATAATTATACTTCCCTCATATCTTGGGTTGTTTGAGACATTTGAGCTTGCTACCTTAGATCTTCGTTTTAAGTTACGCCCCCCACAAAAGATTACAGACAAGGTAGTTATTATAGAGATTGCTCGGGACACACTAGACCAGCTCGGCGAATGGCCAATAGATAGAAAATATCACGCAGTTCTTGTAGATGCGTTGAGCAAGTACAAGGCAGAGGCTATTGTATTTGATATGTCATTTAGCCAACAGGGCCTTTTACCAGATTCCGATGATATTTTTGTAGATTCTGTAAGAAAGAGCACAGCGGTATATATGGGTTCAGCTCTTAAAATAGGTAATGACATATCGGAGAAAGGATTCTTTAAATCGCATGGATATGATACTAGGCCATTAGATGTATTGATCGAAGGATGTAGGGGCGTGGGTCATATGAATTTTGTTCCAGATATAGATGGAATAAGGAGAAAATTTCCTCTTTTTATAGATTTTAATGGGGCGCTTATTCCCCAGGTTTCTTTCTTGGCCCTATGCGATTATCTAGGCATAGATCTCTCTAATATAACTATAAAAAAGGGTCAGTATGTAGAACTATCTCCAGATATAAGGATCCCTATCGGCAAGAAAGGGAATACAATAGTTAATTTTGCCGGAAAGTGGGGTGAAGTTGCAAGGCATTATTCCTTTGTGGATGTGTTAAAAGCTTATGTTGATATGGAGAAAGGAAAAAAATCGAGAATAGACCTTAGGGAGCTTGAGGGTAAGATTTGTATTATCGGTCTTACTGCCGTTGCAACTCATGATGTTGACGCCACGCCGTTGCAACAAGTATATCCTATGGTTGGAATTCACGCAAACCTTATAAATATGATTCTTAACAAGAGCTTTATTACAAGGCCAGATAAATTAGCAAATATCGCTATATTGATCTTTCTTATCATTGCTGTTATGATTGGTGTTCTAAAGTTAAGACCGCTTCTAAGTAATCTAGCGACTCTTCTGGTATGCTCAGCCCTTATCAGCGCGTCTTTTATGCTCTTTGGTTTTTTAAACATATGGATAGATCTGTTCTATCCGTTGCTGGCTATACTGGTTGTCTATATATTCTGCACCTTCTATAAATATTTCTCTGAGTTGCAGAAGAGGATGTTGGTTGAAAGGGAGCTGGAAATAGCGCAAAGGATTCAGCGCAGTTTCTTAAAGGAGATTCCATCAGGGCACGAACATATTGATATAAGTGTGGTTATGTCACCAGCTAAATCAGTTGGAGGTGACCTTTATGATTTTGTTGAGATGGAGGGCAAGAGACTCGGCATAATGGTTGGAGATGTATCTGGCAAGGGTATGCCTGCCGCTTTGTTTATGGCTAAAACCGTTAGTGAATTTAGATTTCACGCACGGACAAAAGATGACTCTATCAAAGTTATTACAGATCTCAATAACCAGATCTCGATAGAATCGACATCAGGGTTATTTGTTACATTGACATATCTGGTTGTTGATCCTGAGGCGATGAAGTTATCGATCGTTGACGCGGGCCACCTTCCTATTGTCTATGCTGGGAAAGACAAAGAGACTACCCTGATAACGGCAACAGGTGGTATGGCTATAGGACTAATGGATGGCGTTGAATTCCTAAAAGATGAGGTATCGATCGAGCCAGAGGATGTATTTGTTCTCTATACCGATGGTGTTACTGAGGCGCGTAATATAAAGAAAGAAGAGTTTGAGGAAGATAGATTAAAAGAGCTAGTAACAAAATGCAAGGCCTTAAGCGCCCAAGAAATAAAACAAGCGATATATGATGAGCTTATGAAGTTTGTTGGCAAGGCTCCCCAGCATGATGATATTACTATAGCAGTTATAAAGATAAAATAGTAAAAAAGGGGACGGTTCTATTTTTTCACTATTACCGTGAGTAAAAAACAGAACCGTCCCCTTTTTTACACAGAACCGTCCCCTTTTTTACATATGTCATTTAGCCAGCAGGGCCTTTTACCAGATTCCGATGACATTTTTGTAGATTCTGTAAGAAAGAGCACCGCGGTATATATGGGCTCAGCTCTTAAAATAGGTCATGCCATATCGGAAAAAGGATTCTTTAAATCGCATGTATATGATACTAAGCCATTAGATGTATTAATCGAAGGGTGTAGGGGCGTAGGTCACATGAATTTTGTTCCAGATATAGATGGAATAAGAAGAAAATTTCCTCTTTTTATAGATTTTAATGGAGCGCTTATTCCCCAGGTTTCTTTCCTGGCTCTATGCGATTACCTAGGCATAGATCTCTCTAATATAACTATAAAAAAGGGTCAGTATGTAGAATTATCCCCAGAGATCAGAATCCCTATTGGCAAGAAAGGAAACACCATAGTTAATTTTGCCGGAAAGTGGGGTGACGTTGCAAAGCATTATTCCTTTGTGGATGTATTAAAAGCTTATGTTGATATGGAGAAAGGAAAAAAATCGAGAATAGACCTTAGGGAGCTTGAGGGTAAGATTTGTATTATCGGTCTTACTGCCGTTGCAACTCATGATGTTGACGCCACGCCGTTGCAACAAGTGTATCCTATGGTTGGAATTCACGCAAACCTTATAAATATGGTTCTTAATAAGAGCTTTATTGCAAGGCCAGATAAATTAGCAAATATCGCTATATTGATCTTTCTTGCCCTGATTGTTATGCTTGGTGTTCTGACACTAAGGCCGCTATTAAGTAACCTAGTGACTCTTTTAATATACTCAGCCCTTATCAGCGCGTCTTTTATGCTCTTTGGCTTCTTTAACATATGGATAGATCTATTCTATCCCTTACTGGTTATATTGATTGTTTATATATTCTGCACCTTTTACAAGTATCTCTCAGAGCTACATAAGAGGGTATTGGTTGAAAGAGAGCTGGAGATTGCTCAGCGAATTCAGCGCAGTTTCTTAAAGGAGACCCCGCCGGAGTGGGAACATCTCGATATGGCTGTGATAATGTCGCCAGCCAAATCAGTAGGAGGCGACCTCTATGATTTTGTTGAGATGGGGGATAAGAGACATGGTATTATGGTCGGGGATGTATCTGGTAAAGGTATGCCCGCTGCCCTATTTATGGCTAAGACTGTAAGTGAGTTCAGATTTCATGCAAGAATAAAAGATGATTCTATCAAGGTTATAACAGATCTTAATAATCAGATCTCAATAGAATCCACTTCAGGGTTATTTGTTACATTGACATATCTGGTTGTTGATCCTGAGGCGATGAAGCTATCGATCGTTGATGCGGGCCACCTTCCTATTGTCTATGCTGGGAAAGATAAGGAGACTACCCTGATAACAGCCACAGGGGGCATGGCGATAGGTTTAATGGATGGTGTTGAGTTTCTAAAGCAGGACGTATCGATTGAGCCCGAAGATGTCTTTGTCTTGTATACTGATGGTGTTACTGAGGCGCGTAACATGAAGAAAGAAGAATTTGAGGAAGATAGGTTAAAAGAGGTAGTGTCAAAATATAAAGACTTAAGCGCCCAAGATATAAAACAAGCGATATATGATGAGCTTATGAAGTTTGTTGGCAAGGCTCCCCAGCATGATGATATTACTATAGCAGTTATAAAGATAAAATAGTAAAAAAGGGGACGGTTCTATTTTTTCACTATTACCGTGAGTAAAAAACAGAACCGTCCCCTTTTTTACACAGAACCGTCCCCTTTTTTAGCTCCCTATTTAATTAATCCGGAGGGTTAAAATATTGTCGCGCTGGACCGCCATCTGCTCCCGAGCCAACCGCCCACGTATTAGTTATGTAGTTATATGAATAAGCCCAGTCATTCCCTACTGTTTTGAAGGATATGGTTGTGGCAGGATCGGCAGTAGTAGGTCCGATTAAATATCTAAAATAGCTCTCCTTCGGTATATCTACACCAAGCGCTTCCTGCACATCGGTAGATCCGGCAGCAATTCCATCGCCCCCCTCACATTGCCCTGGAGTGAACTCTGTATATACTTCACCCTCAAGATAATAGAGCTGCTCAGCCTTCACTATCCCAGAGACGATATTAAATACTTCACGATATCTTGATTTCCAGACAACCTGCTTAAACTGGGGAAGAGCAATGGTGGCTAAGATACTTAAGATAATTACTACAATAAGCACTTCTATAAGTGTAAACCCCGCCAGAGAATTTCGCTTTTGGATAATGCGTTTGGTTTTCTCTAATGGGGTAGGTGCTTTTTTTTGCATTATATTTTTGAGTATTAAGTAGATATAACTCTCCTTGAGTTCATTATAGGGATTTTTCCTGCTTTGTCCATAGTTTTATGCGTTGCTAGGGATTTTTATTGACCCTCTAAGAACCCCAAATTTATCAGTAGCTGTCCCTATTTAATCTGGAGGGTTAAAGTATTGTTGCGCTGGTCCACCGTCATTAAAGTATTTTACCCATGTGTTAGTTACGTAATTGTATGAATAAGCCCAGTCGTATGCCGCTGTTCTAAAAAATATTTGAGTTGTATTAGGATGCTGGGTGCTGGGTTCGATTAAATATATAAAATAACTATCATCAGGTATATCTACACTAAGTGCCCTTTGCACTTGAGTACTTCCGGTAGCATATCCTTCACCTGCCATGCATTGCATATTATCGAATTTTGTATATTCACCATATTCCATTAGATATAGCTGTTCGGCTTTTGCTATCCCAGAGACTATATTAAATACTTCACGATATCTTGATTTCCAGATAACCTGCTTAAACTGAGGGAGGGCAATAGTGGCTAGTACGCCTAATATAAGAACTACGATAAGTACTTCTATTAGAGTAAATGCTTTTTTATTCATGATATTCAAAATATTAGACCCCTTTTAATCTATTGTAGGGCTTTTTGTTGCTTTGTCCATACTTACATTAATTAATAAGAGTTATTTTTTGTAAAAAACATAAATAATTTCTATATAAACTTTTCCGCGACCTTTCTTTTTCGTAAAAGGCAAGGCAAATTTTTTTGGTAATAGATATATTTTAACAATAGCATCGAGTTTTTTTTGCAAAATCTAAGAGCCCAATTTTTATTTTTATCTCCTCTTTTAACATTCCTCCAGCCGCTAACACTCCCGCTTATGTTGAGCTCCCTCTGTATGTATTCATATAACCAGTCTATGTGTGTGCGGCTCCCAGATCGAAAAGTCGTATAAAGCCTATCATATTGATATCGCTTACCCTTATAAACATTGTGGGTGTCTACGTAGTGAATGATTGAACCATCTCCATCGATATGCCCACGCAAAAAATCAGCAAAGTATAATTTAGGAATACATAAATCAGATAAAATCAAACTTTTATTTTCTTTTAGACCTATTGATATAAGCCATTTATAAAAAAGAACGTTTGAAAAAGTTATCCTATAGCATGGTTTCTTTGAATAGCCACCCCATGGATTATTGCAAATCTTATTTTTGAGAGAGAGGCAAGTGCGGAAGGTTTGGAGTAGTTCTATATCAGTAGATGTTAGCCCTATATGACGCTTATCATTTGAAAGGTTGCCATCGGTGGTTATAAGTCCAACCGCATAAGCTGTATCTGCTGACCAATAATCCATTTTGGCCCTTATTACCACTGTAGCCCTTCGACGCGTTCGTCCCTTTGGGACTCATTTGCTCAGGGCAAATTTTACTTTGTAAAATTTGGTGCCAGAGGAGGGATTTGAACCCTCATGTCCTTTCGGACAACGGTTTTTGAGACCGCCATGTATGCCAATTCCATCACTCTGGCCCATAAACTATATAAGTTGCAATGAACGTATTATATCATGGCTAAAGTATTATTCAATATATTTATTTAAAATCCCTGGCATTTTATCTTGACAGCAAGTGTTTTTTTTGCTATAATTAAACAACCTTTTAAAAAACCTTAAATATCCCTGGCCAGAGCAAGGGCCAGGATTTCTATTAGGAGACCCAAAATATGAAAATTTGTACCAGTATAATTACAATCGTATTTCTATTAAGCTCAATCGGCATTAGTAATCTATCAGCTGATCTAAATATATTTTCAGAGACACTTCGTCCTTTAGCTGCTTCTCACGTGGATATCCCCGATTCTATTAAGCGCGCATTCTCAGATGAGCATGATGTTGCTCCTGAGAGTATTGATGTATATGAGAAGTCACCCTACTTTACTCTTCCTCAAGATAAATGGGAATTGAAGAAATTCCCAGACATAGATGATACTGGTACAGAATGGGCTGCGTTGATAATCAACTATATCGCCTATTTTCAATATGACAAGGGAAGATTGGCAGAGATAGCAGCGCTAGGTTATGGGGCAGATGTGCCACGAAAATTGATGACAACAATGCAGACAAATACTGGTGATACACCTTGGCCTGGGTATAAGAAGTATTGTGATATTATGGATTTAGATTGGAATAAATCAGAGGTAAGGCGCTTCCTAAGTAAGATAGGTGTAGATCCTGAAAAGAAGCCTGTAATGAAATATGTAGAGGTCGTTGCCTTAGATGCCATATTTCCACAGAAGCGCGATACCTATCACTCCTTCCCTAATATCTTAAAAGATTTTTATGACGAAGCGCATATTCCAGATGAGAATCGCCACTTCTTCTACGGAGATCTCACAATAGATGTAGATGATGACAAGGGCATACAGGATGCTAAACCGCGTGAGATGACTACTCAAGAGTTTGATGATCTTTGGGAAGATATCCAGACTAATGGATTCTGGCTCGATGAGTTTGTGGTAGCGTTGGAGAAGAGAAAAGATCCCGATTTCAAGCATCTATTGGTGGAGTTCCGCGAAAACCATGCTTTGCAGTATAGACATTTTCTTGCCATGTGGTTGTCAGCAAAGAATATGAGCAAATTTCTTCGCAAAAAAGGTGGCGCTGATATATATCTTTATGGTATAGGCCCCTCTGATAAGGGTGCAGGCCATATGGGATTTAATGAAGCAGGGGTCAGCATCGGAAGTTCTGCGTTTATCGCCTCAATAATTTATCATATCGCTGCTGGACATGCCAAAGAGGTAGGTCGTGGAGGAATGGGAGATCTGCTCGATCAGATAAGGATGTCAGCAGGTCGATTCGAAGAGAAGATCTATAAGTACGGTCTAATCACATATAGCTATAGTGATTTCCTAAGAAACAAAGATGCTATACATCTAATAATAGCAACAGGAGATTCTAAGAGCTCATCTGTCTACCAGGCTATTGAAGGAGCTCTTGAGCCTGATCCGCAACATCCTGTCAGCGTCGTTGTGCGCTCTACAGAGGCACCCGATGATCCTGATAAACCGAAGAATGCTATAATTGTAGATGCGAACTCTTCTTTGGACCTTCGTATTGCAAGATCACCATATGAGTTTAAGGTAGTAGATGAGTGGACAGAGCATGTGGAGCTTGATTTTATGGTCAAGTTATCCATGCTTACAGGGGTAGCGATTCGCGATCTGGAGATAGAGGATTTCTTGGATTTAAGTCCAGATATGCGTCAGCAATGGGAGGCTGATCCTGATTGGATAGCTGTTAAGCAGAAGAATCTAAGGAGCTTAATACTACAGCGTGGCGAGTGGGATGAGATAAAGAAGAGAGTTTCAGAAAAATTAGGGAAACGACTATGCACCCCGAAATTCGCAGCAGACAGGATAGTGAAATCTGTGGAAAGACCAGATGATATGAGCCCAGAAGAGGCGCTTAAGATGTTGATTCTGAATCCACATCCTGATGATGAGTTCCTTGCAACACTAGGCCACCTCTTAAGAGATCTGGTAAAAAAGAAGGTTAAGATATCGACCTATTATACATCAGAAGGTTATACTGCTGTAAATGACGGCTATGTTATAAGTATCCTCAAATATATAAGAGAGCATTTTGATGGGGCAGAGCTAAAGGTTTGGTTATCTAGCATCATAAAAGATGGTAAAGTGCCTGAGAAGAGCTTTCGTGAGACAGAGAAGAGTCTGTGTGAAGATTTAGTGAAGGTTTTAAAGAAGCAGCCACAACCAAAGGAGTCTGACTGGGTGCCATGGGAGAGGACGGGGGCGGTTGAGAAGGCCTTGCGCGCAAGGTTGACTCTTTTGAGATTAGTGCGTATGCATGAGGGGAGATTAAATTCAAAAGAGACTCTTGATGAGGTAATAGGTTTTATAATTGATACAACTTTGAATAAAGAGATATGGGGCAATGCTGACTTAGATGAGATGAAGATACTAAAGACCGGAATAAGAGCAACAGAGGCAAAGACCGCTCTTATGTATTGCGGCATAGAATATGAGAATGTGAATGATCCTCTGCCATCGACATCTTATGGAGAGGAGGGGCGAGAGACCGGGAGAAAGCCTGACCTAGAACTGATAAAGCGCGTAATATCTAATGAAAACCCAGATATTATTATGACAAATGGTGAGCGATTTAGCGACCTAGGTTCTCACTCTACAACTGAGGCCCTGGTGGCTCAGGCTATAATCGAGCTAATACAGGAGGAGCGTGAGGTCTTGGATGATGGTGGTGAGCCCAATACTCACCTTAGGAGAGCTCTATTGGTTCAATATGCCGGTGTCTGGCACAGGACTTCACAGGATGAAGAGGGTGTCCAACTGAGCATTGTTATGTCTGAAGGTAAGATGGATAAGGGCATTGAGTGGTTTAAGAATGCTTATGCTAGCCAGGAGTTGCCCGGCGTACCCTACTCAGGAGATCAAGATGTTAGAGGGTTTGGTCAGATGGTAAAAGATAATGCGCAGCTAGGAAAAGTTGAAGCGAGGACATTGGGTATCAAGCCGCTCTCAAGGGAGGGTAGAATTGCCAATGCATTATTACATTATGAGGGTTCTGGAGTGCTTAACTTTAAGATGTTCCAGCTTGGTGATGAAAAGACTTTAAGGATATTGCATAAAAAGGGCAAGCTATGGGAGGAGGTTGGAGATACTGTCAATGCTTCAAGCAACAAGGTGTGGCACGGAAGTCTTGACGATAAAAAACCGGTCAGGCCTAAGAGTATACCTAGGGATCCAAGATTGATATTGACTGAAAGTGTTAGAATGATCTATTATAGCACTTTACAAGCTATAGACTCTGCAGCCTAAGCTGTTATTTTACAACATATTACAAGTTTTGTCTAGATTTACGATAGAAGTGAGTAGATGATCTTCTAAAATACCGTAAATATGGTGATATTTGCGGTATTTTTTACTATAATTACCTGTGTTTAAAAATCTTATAACAAAATATCGATATTTTTTCCAAATTTAGCCTCTTTACGCTTGACTTTTCACCCCTTTTACTCTATTATAACTAACTATAAGTTATTAAGTTATATCCTATCTATGAAACAACATTCTAGCGACTAATCTCAAATGTCAAATCTCAAATGTCAAATTAATGACAAATATCAAATAATTAAAAGATTTGAAATTTGGATTTAATTTGGATTTTGGGATTTGTTATTTGGAATTATCACATTTTGAAATCTCTTCGAAGCTGTGGACGAAAGTGCCACAGCGAAGAAGGATGGTGGAGCTGAGGGGGATCGAACCCCTGACCTCTTGCATGCCATGCAAGCGCTCTCCCAGCTGAGCTACAGCCCCACGTTGAGTAGATTCGAATTATAACACTATTTTTTTTACATGTCAACAAATTGTCATTGCGAGCCAGATAGAATAAACCCGTTGTCATTCCCGCGAAAGCGGGAATCTATTGAGCATAATGACCTGTTTTGTTTATTCTAATTATGGATCCCCGCTTGCGCGGGGATGACAGCAGGAAGGTTATAGCGCTGTCATTGCTGTGCCACTTTTGGTACCTCGCAATGGTAACATGAAAAAGAACCTCCCTTCCGAGGAGGTCATAAGAGTAGC
>JBHPDT010000007.1:0-39119 GCA_042577545.1 Candidatus Omnitrophota bacterium
GCATCTTGCTCTTGATTGATATCTTTCTCTTCTTTTTTATCAGCCAAACTACATCCTCCTCTTAAAATACTAGTCCTTCTTTTCGACAAGCCTCTGCAAACGCCTTAACTCTTCCATGAAATTGATAGCCACCCCTGTCAAATACTACAGTGGTTATGCCTTTTGCTTTAGCCTTATCAGCTAGCAATTTGCCAAGCTCTGCCGCTGCTTTAACATTTCCGCCATACTTAACTTTTTCCGAAACATTCTTTTCAAAAGTCGACATAGACACAATCGTCTTACCTTTGCTATCATCTATAATCTGTACCGATAGATTGCTTAAAGATCTATGTACGCATAATCTTGGTCTAGCCTCAGTACCAGATACCTTTTTTCTTAATCTTGTGTGTCGTCTCTGCCTCTGTGTAATTCTTTTTTTTTGCATTTTCCAATCCTCTATCAATAGTCACTTATACGTAAAACTAGGCTACTGTCTTTCCAGCTTTCTTTCTTACATACTCACCAACATATCGAATACCCTTACCCTTATATGGCTCAGGCTTATAAAAAGCGCGTATTTCAGCAGCTACCTGGCCTACTTGCTGCTTATCAATACCTTTCACAACAAGCTGTGTAGGCTTAGGGGCTTCAATGCTTATGCCTTCTGGTATGTTAAACTCTATTGGATGAGAAAAGCCAAGATTCAAAACTAGCTTTTTCGCCTCAACTAGCGCCTTAAATCCAACGCCCTGTATTTCAAGCTCCTTTGAAAAACCCTCTGTAACACCTTTAACCAGATTATTCACAAGAGCGCGCATAAGGCCGTGTTTTGCCATATGGTCTTTCTGGTTAGTCGCTCTAGTTACAAGGATAAAATTATCCTTAATCTCAACCTTAATAGCATGTGGTACCTTAACCTCAAGCTTCCCCTTTGGGCCTTCAACCTTAACTAAAGAGCTCTCTATGCTAACCTTTACTCCGCTTGGAATCTCGATTGGAACCTTACCTACACGTGACATAGCCTACCTCACCAAACATAGCAGAGAAGCTCTCCGCCTAATTTCATCTCACGACATTCGATATCCGTGAGAAGCCCTTTTGAAGTTGAAACTATTGCTATGCCTCTCCCACCCAAAACAACGGGAATGTGATCCTTATTCTTGTAGACACGCAATCCTGGTTTTGACATTCTCTTTAAGTTAACAATAGCAGGTTCTTTCATCTTATCTTTAGAGAACTTTAGATAAATCCTAACTATATTCTGTTTATTGTTTTTAATAATCCTAAAATCTCGTATATAACCCTCACGCTTAAGAATCTCACAAATACTCTCTCGATTGGTAGAAGAGGGGCATTCTAATGTGTCCTTCTTAGCAGATGAAGCATTTCTAATACACGTAATAAAATCTGCTATTGTATCTGTTTGTGCCATTATTACCACTCCTTCATTTCTTATTTTTTTATGTTTTCAGTGATCGTGGCCGAAAACCGCACACCGAACACCGTAAACCGACTTTACCAGCTTGCCTTAGTAACTCCAGGTATCTCTCCTGCTGATGCCATCTCGCGAAAACATATTCTGCAAAGGTTAAACTTTCTTATGTACCCGCGCGGTCTGCCACAAACCATGCAACGAGTGTAAGCGCGAGTACTGAATTTCGGTTTTCTCTTCTGTTTTTCAATCAGTGCTTTCTTTGCCAATGTATTCTCCTCTTTAAAGATAGGGCTTCTTACTTCTTAGCGAATGGAAAACCAAATAGCCTCAAAAGTTCCTGCGCCTCGTTTGGTTTGGTCTTGCTAATTGTAATGGTTACTGTCATGCCCTTTACTTTAGTAATCTTATCAACATCAAGCTCGGGAAATATATTATGCTCCCTTATACCCAATGAATAGTTACCATCCTTATCAAAAGATCTCGTTGATATCCCGCGGAAATCCTTTATTCTGGGGAGCGCTATATTGATCAGCCGATCCAAAAACTCATACATATGACTTCTGCGTAAAGTTACAGCGCACCCGACCGCGGAACCTACGCGTGTCTTAAAGTTTGAAATCGCTTTTTTTGCTCGTGTTATTATGGGCTTCTGTCCGCTAATTACGGCTAATTCTGCGATAGCGTCCTCTATCAACTTCATATCCTGAGAGCCTAAGCCTATTCCCATATTTATCGTTACCTTTTTGATATGGGGAACCTGCAGCTTATTCTTGTATCCAAATTTCTCAACAAGAGCGGGTGTTATCTCATTTCTATATTTTTCTAATAATCTTGGCACCATTGTTTTGTATTTTCTCCCACAGTTATTATTTACCTGCTACAGCGTCTCTTTACACAACTTGCAAACCCTGGTTTTAGTTCCATCGCTTAATGTGCTAAATCCTATTCTAGTTGACTTGCTGCATCGATTGCACACTACCGCAAGATTTGAAACATTGACAGAGCCTTCCCTGCTTATTATACCGCCCTGAGGATTATTTTGACTTTTTCTCGCGTGCTTCTTAACAAAGTTGACACCCTCGACTATAACCCTGCCATCAGAGGGAGAAAGCTTTAAGACCTTACCTGACTTTCCTTTATCTTTGCCTGTAAGAACCTTGACTGTATCATTCTTTCTTATCTTCATAATATTCTTAATCCTAAATTAAATGGTTTCCGGAGCAAGTGAAATTATCTTCATGAATTCTCTGTCACGTAATTCACGCGCAACAGGTCCAAAAATTCTAGTGCCGCGGGGATTACCTGTAGCATCTATAATTACACACGCGTTTCTGTCAAATTTAAGATAAGTACCATCTTTTCTTCTGATGGGGTTACGTGTCCTTACTATAACAGCGCGCGCAACTTCACCCTTCTTAACAGACGCCTCAGGAGTTGACTCCTTGATATGGCATGATATGATATCACCTATATGGGCATACCTCTTAGAATTCCTGCCAATTACTTTTATGCATGCCGCTTTCCTGGCGCCTGTATTATCCGCGACATCAAGAATGGTTCTTAATTGAATCATTTTGACACCCCAATAAGACGCCACCTCTTATCTTTAGATATCGGCCGTGTCTCAACTATTTTCACAGTGTCACCAACTTTAGCTTCATTCTTAGCGTCATGGGCTTTGAATTTGCTATGTGTTTTCATAATTTTTTTATACTTCGGGTGCTTTGTACGATCAGTAATTCTAACTACAATAGTTTTATCCATCTTGTCACTGATAACAGTTCCGGTTATCACTTTCAAACGCAATAAAGTATCTGGAGATTTAGTTTCACTTTGCATAACTACCTTCCTTCAATATTGTTTTTACTCTAGCTATATCTTTTTTGATCTGAGAAATCCTTGCCGGCTTCTCAAGAGTTCCTGTTTTCGACTGAAATAGAAGCTTTGAAAGCTCTTCTTTTAAGGAAGACTTCTTATGATTAAGTTCATCTTGTGTCATATTTCGTACGTCTGCAGGCCTCATTGGTGTCTCCTTAATACAAACTTTGTCTTAAAAGGTAATTTACTAGCAGCTAACCTCATGGCATCTCTGGCTAACTCTTCTGGCAAGCCCTCTACCTCCATGAGAATTCTGCCTCTCTTAATAACAGCAACCCATGTTTCAGGCATACCTTTACCTTTTCCCATTCTTGTTTCCGCCGGCTTCTTAGTAACTGATTTATCCGGGAAAACCCTTATCCAGACCTTGCCGCCTCTATTTGTGTGTCTTGTCAATGCAACCCTAGAGGCCTCTATCTGAATGTTGGTGAGCCACGCATTCTCGAGGGCTTGAAGGCCATACTCGCCAAAATTCACTGTGCTACCAGTGGTTGCCAGACCCTTTCTACTGCCTCTATGGAATTTACGGTATTTAACCCTTTTGGGCATCAGTGGCATTGACTTCCAGCTCCTTTTTATCGTCCTTTGTTGGCATTACATCACCCTTATAGATCCAGACCTTCACGCCTATGCAGCCATACGTTGTATGGGCTTCAGTAAAGCCATAGTCTATGTCAGCCCGAAATGTCTGAAGAGGTATTGAACCTTTGCGATAACCTTCTGTGCGCGCAATTTCAGCGCCACCTAAGCGACCTGAACACATAAGCTTTATTCCGCCCACGCCATTATCCATAGCCATCTGCATCGCTCTTTTCATAGCCCTTCTAAAGGCAACCCTCTTTTCAAGCTGGAAAGCTATATTCTCAGCAACCAGCTGAGCCTCTGCATAAGGATTCTTTATCTCCTTGATATCAATATATATCTCTTTATTGGTAATCTTATTCAGCTCATCTCGCAAGCGATCAATATCTGCGCCTTTGCGTCCTATGATTATTCCGGGACGGGCGCTAAATATGATTACCCTTACCCTGTCACTAGCTCTTTCTATCTCCGTTCTTGAGATGGCCGCGCTGGAAAAATTCTTTTTTACAAACTTCTTGATCTTGATATCCTCAAGAAGTAGCGCCGCAAAATCTCTCTTTTTTGCATACCACCGTGATTTCCATGTTTTTATAAAACCTACTCGTAATCCATACGGATGCGATTTGTGTCCCACGTTCTACTCCTTCTTGGCCGCTCTTTTAGTAGAATTGCCTGATCTCTTTGTTTTGTCAGATATTTTAGTTGTTTTTGACTTTGCTGCAGGGGCAGCTTCTTTTTTTGTCTTTACCGGCGCATCTGTAATCTTCTTTGGCTTCGGTTCTCTTAAATCCAGTTTTATGCTCACATGAGCCGTCCTTCTCTTTATCATAGTTGCTCTACCCATTGCTTGAGCTCTAAATCTCTTGAGGCTGGGCCCTCCATCTACAAGAATCTCAGATATATATAAATCCTCTTCGCGCATATTAGGTATACGCTTAGCGTTTGCGATTGATGAACTAAGCACTTTAATTAGAATAGAAGCGGACTTCTTATTAGTGGTCTGAAGTACACTAAGAGCGTTATTAACATTATTACCCCTAACAAGATCAGCAACTAGCCTCATCTTACGTGGTGAAACTCTTAAATATCGTCCAATAGCCTTTGAAATCATTTTTATCCTCTACTTAAGCGCATTTGTCTTTTCAGTGTGCGCGCTGTGTTTCCTGAATGTCCTAGTAGGAGAGAACTCTCCGAGTCTGTGCCCAACCATGTTCTCTGTAATAAATACAGATATGAACTTATTGCCGTTATGAACAGAAAATGTATGTCCAACAAATTCTGGAATTACTGTAGATCTGCGTGACCAGGTCTTAAGCGGTTTTCTGTCACCAGTCCTTTTCATTTTTTCTACTTTTTTCATAAGCTTAGGCTCAATATAAGGGCCCTTCTTTAAAGATCTTCCCAATTCCAAAACCTCACTTTCTTCTCTTTACAATAAACTTACTAGATCTCTTTTTCTTTTGTCTTGTCTTATAACCTTTTGTAGGCTTACCCCATGGTGTACATGGATTTCTTCCGCCGGAGGATTTACCTTCACCACCACCCATAGGGTGATCTACGGGATTCATTACAACGCCTCTTACCTTTGGCCTTCTTCCCAGCCAACGACTTCTTCCAGCTTTACCTAACGAAACCTTTTCGTGATCAATGTTTCCAATCTGTCCAATAGTCGCGTAACAATCCAAGCTAATGAGTCGAACCTCGCCTGAAGGAAGTTTAATATGCGCGTATTTTCCTTCTTTAGCCATAATCTGGGCAGATGCTCCGGCGCTACGCACGATTTTACCACCCATCCCTTTCACTAGTTCGATATTATGAATCTCAGTTCCAGATGGTATATCTTTTAAAGCCATACAATGTCCTACAACCACCTCTGCCTGCTTACCAGTAACTACCTTGCTGCCGACTGATAGTCCTTTTGGGCAAACAATATATCGCTTCTCGCCATCCTCATAATTAAGAAGGGCTATGCGGGCTGATCGATTAGGATCATACTCAACAGATATAACTGTTGCAGGTATATCAAACTTGTCTCTCTTAAAATCAATTATGCGCAAACGCCTTCTGTGCCCACCACCTCTGTGTCTTACGGTAACGCGTCCGTGCGCATTTCTGCCACCCTTTTTTCTGATAGCCCTGGTTAGCGGCTTGTATGGCTTGTCCGTTGTTATATCTTCAAATGTCGAAACCGTTGTCCACCTTTGAGCTGGTGTAACCGGTTTTTTCTGTTTTAGTCCCATCTTAATCCTTTCAAAACCTGATGGACCGCACTGCTAGCAGTCCCTGTTATCAGCTTTTTGACGCAAATATTAAACAAATTAGCTCGTTGCAATATCTATGGTATCGCCTTGTTTCAATGTTACTATAGCTTTTTTCCATGAAGCGGTCCGCCCATATTGCTGCCTCACTCTCTTGAGCTTGCCTTTAACCTTCATGGTATTCACACCTGTGACATCTACCTTGAATATCTCCTCTACCGCGTGCTTGATCTGTGGCTTGTTTGCTGTCTTATCGACCCAGAACATATACTTGTTTTCTGGCAGCAGATAAGCGCCTTTTTCAGTTCGCAGTAGACTCTTTACTATATCATGTGGGCTATCATACATTATTTGTTCACCTTTGCTAATTCTTTTTCGATTTTTTCAATAGCCGTCTTATCCAACAGGACCTTCTTATTCATCATAATCTGGTAGGCGTTTATATCCTGTGCGCGCGACAGGCACACTTTATCGACATTCTTTGCAGCAAGCCTTAGGTTCTTATCATCACCAGATTGTATAACAACCACTTTCTCGCTATCGAGCTTTAGATTCTTTAAAATTTGAGTAAATTCCTTTGTCTTGTGAGATTCCAAATTAAGCTCATCGATCACAGTAATAGAATCGTCATTAAGCTTAGCGTTCAAAGACGATATTAAGGCCAATTTTTTCATCTTCTTCGGCAGCTGATAGTGCCAATCCTTTGGCTTTGGACCAAACGTAACACCACCACCACGCCAAAGTGGAGAGCGAATACTGCCTACCCTGGCTCTTCCCGTACCCTTTTGACGCCAGGGCTTCTTGCCTCCGCCTCTTGCTTCAGACCTGTCTGTTGTATTCGCTGAACCTGTGCGACGATTAGCAAGATACATTGATATCGCCTGCTGCAATAAGACCTTATTCACCTTGCCATTGAAGATCTTATCACTCAGATCAACGCTTCCAATCTTTTTTCCTTCTTTATTTAAAATCGAAATGCTTGCCATATACCACCTATTTCTTCATCATTTTTTTGCTCTTCTTTAATGGATTAAGGGCTTTCTTATCCGAAGGATCTATTGCTCTCGGAACTTTCCTCTTCTTAAGCGTCTTCTGTATTACTAAATAGCTGCCTTTTGGACCAGGAACTGCTCCTTTTAGAAGAAGAATGTTGTTCTCTTTATCTATCTCTACAACCTCTAAACCATGTATAGTTACTCTTTCGTGCCCCATATGCCCTGGAAGATGATGACCTTTAACAACTCTAGCGGGAACAGTTGATCCGATCGAACCAGGCGCCCTGTGCGAATTAGACCCATGAGACTCTGGTCCACCCTTCCAATGCCAACGCTTAACACCACCCTGAAACCCCTTGCCTATTGAAGTCCCGGTAACATCAACATACTCACCTGGTTTTAGCAGATCAGCTGTGATCTTATCCGATGGCTTTATTCCCTCAACATTAGAGATTCTTAACTCCCTGATAAAACTAAGGGGTAAAGTATTAGCTTTCTTGAATACGCCCTCACGCGGTTTATTCGCGGAATTAGCTCTCTTCTCCCCAAACCCTAGCTGCACAGCGGTATAGCCATCTTTTTCAGGTGATTTAACCTGCAAGACCACACATGGACCAGCTTCTATAACCGTAACTGGTACGACATCTCCCGTATCCTTAAATATCTGCGTCATTCCTATTTTTTTTCCTAGTATACCATCTATCATCTTCGTAAACCTTTATAGTTTAGTCAAAACAACCATGTTCATTCAAAATTAAGCCAGAATTGAAATTTACCAACAAGATTCATTAGCGAATTTCTACGTCAACTCCAGCTGCTAAATCTAATTTTCTAAGAGCATCGATTGTTTTTGCTGTAGGCCCAAGTATCTCTATTAGTCGCTTGTGCGTCTTTACCTGATACTGATCTCTCGATTTTTTATCGATGTGCGGACCCCTCAACACAGTGTAGTCTTCTCTTCTCGTAGGCATCGGAATCGGTCCAGATATTTTTGCACCTGTTCTCTTTGCCGTCTCCACAATGTCGGTCGCCGCTTGATCAAGTATGCGATGATCATAGGCCTTGAGCTTTATCCTGATCTTCTGCTGCGTCTTCATGCTATCCTATTTTCTCACAATTCTCTGCCTGCCTCGGCAGATATGTTTTTGAGCATTAGGCTATCGGTTTGTGCCCACAAACAGCAAACCCCTAACACCAGTGTTACTAGCTACTTTACTATATCACTGATAACACCAGCGCCAACAGTCCTTCCGCCTTCTCTGATAGCAAAGCGAAGCTCTTTTTCCATAGCGATTGGTATGATCAGCTTAACTTCCATGGTTACACTGTCCCCTGGCATGACCATCTCAACGCCTTCGGGTAGTGTTACTACACCTGTAACATCTGTTGTTCTAAAATAAAACTGAGGACGATATCCATTAAAGAATGGTGTGTGACGACCGCCTTCTTCTTTGGTTAGAATATATACCTCAGCTTTGAATTCTGTGTGAGGACTTATTGAACCGGGTTTGGCTAATACCATACCGCGCTCAAGATCCTTCTTCTCAACGCCTCTTAGGAGCATGCCTACATTATCACCGGCTTGACCCTCATCAAGGAGCTTTCTAAACATCTCTACGCCGGTAACAACTGTTTTGCCTATTTCAGGGCGCATACCGATAAGTGATACCTCTTCATTTACCTTGACTATGCCCCGCTCTATTCTGCCTGTTCCTACTGTTCCGCGACCCGTGATAGAGAATACATCCTCTATGGCCATAAGGAACGGCTTATCTATATCTCTTTTTGGTGTTGGGATAAAGTCATCAACCGCTTGCATAAGCTCAGAGATGGGTTTGCAGCTTTCACATTCTTTGCCACCGCAGCCACACTCCATAGCTTTTAAGGCGGATCCCTTTATTATGGGGATCTTGTCTCCTGGAAACTCGTATTTGGATAATAGCTCTCTGATCTCAAGCTCAACTAG
This sequence comes from Candidatus Omnitrophota bacterium, assembly GCA_042577545.1. GTDB lineage: Bacteria > Omnitrophota > Gorgyraeia > JABMRG01 > JABMRG01 > JBHPDT01. The sequence goes on from JBHPDT010000007.1 coordinate 9,094, forward strand.
CTCAAGGAGTTCTTTATCATCAACCATGTCTACTTTGTTTAAGAATACTACGATATTGGGTACGTTTACCTGGCGGGCAAGAAGAATATGCTCTCTTGTTTGAGGCATAGGACCATCAGCTGCGGAAACTACGAGCACAGCGCCGTCCATTTGAGCTGCCCCAGTAATCATGTTCTTTATGTAGTCTGCGTGGCCGGGGCAGTCGACGTGAGCATAGTGACGATTCTCTGTCTGATACTCTACGTGGGCTATGGCAATAGTGATTCCGCGCTCTTTCTCTTCCGGAGCGTTGTCAATAGAATCAAAACTTCTGACCTCTGCAAAACCCTGTTTACCTAGGCACATGGTTATAGCTGAGGTAAGAGTTGTCTTACCATGATCTACGTGACCTATTGTACCGATATTAACATGTGGCTTTGTCCTTAGAAATTTTTCCTTTGCCATTCTATTCTCTCCTTATTCTTTACCCTAAAGTTATTATCTTATCCGCTATAAAAGACGGGACTTCTTTATAAGATGACGGTTCCATTATATATGTAGCCCGACCCTGAGTGATACTTCTTAGAGCTGTAGCATAACCAAAGGTTTCCGCTAAAGGAATAAAACCTCTTATAGCCTTAATGTTTCCACGAGGTTTTATCGACTCAACCTTACCGCGTCGGGAGTTAAAATCGCCTATCGTGTCTCCCAAATACTCATCGGGAACTGTAATCTCAATATCCATAATCGGCTCTAAGATCATTGATGGTCCTTTACGCAATGCCTCACTTAAACCAAGTGAAGCAGCTGCCTTAAAAGCAAGCTCCGAAGAATCAACATCATGATATGAACCATCTATTAACTTAACAAAGATGTCAGTAACGGGATAACCAGCTAAAACGCCTGTTCTTGAAGACTCAAATACACCCTCCTTAACAGCCACAACAAATTCCCTTGGAATAACCGCACCTTTGATTCTGCTCTCAAATTTTACACCACTACCATTTTCAGCAGGCTCCACATCAAAAACAACATGTCCATACTGTCCATGGCCGCCTGTCTGCTGAATGAATTTTCCGACCGCTGTTGCGCGATTTCTCAGTGTTTCTTTATAGGCTACCTCAGGCTTTCCAGTATTGGCCCTTAGATTAAACTCCAGTCGCAGCCTATCAACAATAACCTCTAAGTGCAGTTCGCCCATGCCTGAAATAATTGTTTGGCCTGTATCGCTATTGTAATTCACCCTAAATGATGGATCCTCTTCTTCTATCTTCCTTAAGACCATGCCGAGCTTGTCCTGATCGGCTTGAGATTTTGGCTCAATAGCCATAAACATAACAGCCTCTGGAAATTGTATGCTCTCAAGCACAACAGGGTGCTTATCGTCACATAGTGTATCACCGGTTTTTGTCTCTTTCAATCCTACTGCAGCAGCTATATCTCCAGCATATACCGTCTCAACGATCTCCTGTTTATTTGCATGCATCTTCACGATCTTGCCTACTCGCTCCTTGATCCCTTTTGAGGCATTATAAATATATGATCCTGCTGTAAAAGTCCCTGAGTATACTCTAAAATATGTCAGTTTACCAACGTAAGGATCTGAAACGATCTTAAAAGCTAAGCTTGAGAACGGCGCCTTATCATCTGCTTTTCTTGTCTGCTTGGATTCATCCTTAGGATGTGTACCTACCATGGCAGGCACTTCCAGCGGCGAAGGTAGATAATCGCATACCGCATCAATAAGCTGTTGAATGCCCTTATTCTTTAACGATGAACCACATAAAACGGGTATGACCTTGGCGCGCAATGTCGCATTTCTAAGAGCAGTTACTATCTCTTCTTCACTAATACTATTTTCATCTTGGAGATATTTCTCCATTAAAGTCTCATTTGCGTCTACTACTACTTCTAAAAGTTTATGTCTGTATTCTTCACAGATCTGGGAATACTCATCTGGTATATCAGCAATTTGAAACTCATTACCTTCATCATCATTATATAGATACGCTTTCTTCTTAATAAGATCGATCACACCTTTAAATTCAGCCTCCTGGCCTATCGGCAGCTGTATACAGACCGCATTAGCTCCAAGAAGCTCTCTCATCTGCTTTAAGACCGCGAAGAAATCTGAGCCTACTCTATCCAGCTTATTGATATACGCTATGCGAGGAACATGATAGCGATCAGCCTGTCTCCATACGGTCTCGCTCTGCGGCTCAACTCCCCCTACTCCACAAAATACGACAACCCCTCCATCTAGAACACGAAGCGATCTTTCTACCTCAACAGTGAAATCTACGTGACCAGGCGTATCAATTATATTGATATGGAAATCCTTCCATGCGCAAGCGATGCTTGCTGAAGTTATTGTAATGCCGCGCTCCTGCTCTTGCTCCATCCAGTCCATAGTAGCAGTTCCACTATCAACCCCACCTAACCTGTAAATCTTACCAGTTAGATAGAGGATTCCTTCAGTTGTAGTAGTCTTACCAGCATCAATGTGCGCCATTATGCCAATATTTCTAACTTTCTCTAGCGGGTACTCTCTCTTCATAATCTCTTTTTTTCTATCAAGTACTAATGTCATAGTGTATAATTTACCATCTAAAATGGCTAAACGCCTTATTTGCCTCTGCCATCTTGTGCGTATCATCGCGTTTTTTCACAGCAGCACCCTGTCTCTGATATGCATCAAACAGCTCTAAAGCAAGTCTTTGGCTCATGGGTCCACCCTTGCGCTGTCTAGCAAAATTTCTCAGCCACCGCATAGCAATAGTAACCCCCCGGTCCTGAGTTACCTCTATAGGAACCTGGTAGGTTGCGCCTCCTACTCTTCTTGATTTTAACTCTAGCATTGGCCTGACATTGTCAAGCGACTTCTGAAATAGCTCTAACGCATCGTCCTTTCCAGTCTTCTTTTTTAACGCATCAAGAGCATCATAGACAATTCTCTCAGCGGTAGACTTCTTGCCTCTCTCCATAACCGTGTTTATGAACTTTGTCAACTGCTTAGAGTGGTAAATAGGATCTGGTAATATCTCTCTTTTTTCTGCTCTTCTTCTTCTCATTACGTTCGTTAACCTCTCACGGGGACTCTCCCCATATTTTTATCACGGAGACCTAGAAAGGGGATTGTCCCCGATCACGTGACAACTAAATTTACGCTGCAGTAGCAGTACCCTTAGGTCTCTTAGCGCCGTATTTAGACCGGCTTTTTTTTCTATTAGCTACACCCTGTGTATCAAGAGTGCCTCTTACAATATGATATCTTACACCGGGTAGATCCTTAACTCGTCCTCCGCGCACAAGCACAATAGAGTGCTCCTGGAGATTATGCCCCTCACCAGGTATATACGCTGTCACCTCAACACCATTTGTCAAACGAACTCTAGCAATTTTCCTGAGAGCGGAGTTCGGTTTCTTTGGCGTTGACGTCTTAACCTGTAAACACACGCCCCTTCTCTGTGGCGAAGCCTTAAGAGCTGGTGATTTTGTCTTATTCTTTACCGCTTTTCTACCTGATCTAATTAACTGATTTATTGTTGGCATATTCTACCCCTTATGTAAACAGGCCTATGCAAAAGGCCTTTTATGCATTTTGAGCTTTTTTCTTCGACTCTTCCTTCTCTTGTTTCTTAACTTCCTGCTTAGCTTTCTCGATTATATCTATATGTTTTACCATCTCGATATCCCTATGCGAACTAAATCCTGTTCCAGCAGGGATAAGGTGGCCCATAATTACATTCTCCTTTAGACCATAAAGCTCGTCAGACTTACCACTGATAGCCGCCTCAGTCAATATTCTAGTGGTCTCCTGAAAACTAGCTGCTGAAATAAAGCTTTCGGTATTTAATGATGCCTTAGTAATACCAAGTAATATTGGTGTTGCTTTAGCAGCCTTACCCTTCTTTTTTACAACCCTGTGGTTTTCCTCTTGGAACTTGAGCTTGTCAATATGAGAGCCAACCAAGAAGTCCGTATCACCAGATTCATCAATCTTTACCCTGCGAAGCATCTGTCTTACGATAACTTCGATGTGTTTATCATTTATCTTAACACCCTGAAGCCTATAAACCTCCTGAACTTCATTTACCAGATACTCTTGCAGCGCCTTGTCTCCCGATACCTTTAATATATCTTGCGGAACAACAGGTCCATCGATTAATTGCTGCCCAGCATATACCCTATCACCCTTGTATACGTTAAGATGCTTTCCATGAGGTATGAGATATTCTTTCTTCATACCAGTTGCGCTCATAACAATGATCCTTCTCTGACCCTTTTTAGAACCTCCGAACTCCACAACACCATCTATCTCACTAATAATAGCTGGGTCTTTAGGCTTTCTGGCTTCAAAAAGCTCGGCAACACGCGGCAGACCACCGGTGATATCTCTTGTCTTGGTTACAACTCTAGGGGTCTTAGCAAGAAGGTCACCAGCCTTTATCGTATCTCCATTCTTAACTATGATGTGAGCGCCAGCCGGAATAGGATATATGGCTAGAACCTCTTTCTTGGAGTTATGAATTATAAGCTGAGGATGGTATTCACCCTTATGCTCTATAATGACCGTATCAATTAATCTGGTCTGAGGATCCATCTCTTGACGCATTGTTATTCCCTCTTTAATATCCTCGAACCTTACTATTCCCGCAACCTCTGTAAGTATTGGCGACATATACGGATCCCACTTAACAAACATTACATCACTCTTAACGCTTGCTTCATTGGCTATTGTAATAATAGCACCATGAGGAACCGCGTGGCGTTCAAACTCTCTTCCGCTATCATCGTTAATTGAGATCTGTCCATTACGATTTAAAACTATGATCTCTTTGGTATCAGCTCTTTCCACTGTTCTTAAGTTATGATACCTAGCAATACCTTCGTTCTTTGATTTTATGTAGGCCTGTTCAACAACCCTGCTTGCTGTACCACCTATGTGGAAAGTTCTCATTGTCAGCTGAGTTCCAGGCTCGCCGATGGATTGCGCGGCAATAATACCTATAGCCTCACCCATCTCTACCAGTCTGCCTGTAGCCAAATTACGTCCATAGCATTTAATGCAAACACCTTTCTTCGTATCGCAGGTTAGAACGCTTCTAATTCTGATTCGCTCAATACCAGCGGTCTCTATTCGATCGGCCTTTTCTTCGTCGATCTCATGCCCAGCTTCAACTATTATCTCATCTGTTATAATATCAACTATATTATCGCAAGCTACTCTTCCAATAATTCGTTCTTTTAAGCTTACGACTACCTCATCACCCTCGATAATTGCGCTGATCAATATACCATTTAATGTCTTGCAATCATCTTCTATAATAATTACATCCTGAGCAACATCAACAAGCCTTCGAGTAAGATACCCTGAGTCAGCGGTCTTTAAAGCTGTATCAGCCAAACCTTTCCTGGCACCGTGTGTTGATATGAAATACTCAAGCACAGTAAGGCCTTCTCTAAAATTAGCCGTAATCGGGTATTCGATAATCTCGCCGGAGGGTTTTGCCATAAGCCCTCTCATGCCAGCAAGCTGTCTTATCTGCTGCTTTGAGCCACGAGCTCCAGAATCAGCCATCATAAATATTGGATTAAACGCGCCAAGATTTGATATAACCTTATCGGAGATAGAGTCTGTTACATGTGTCCATATATCAACTACCTTGTTGTATCTCTCACGATCTGTAATAATACCTTTGCGATACTGATCGTCAACACTCTTGACCTCTTTTTGAGCTACGTCTATTATCTTCTGCTTTTCAGGTATTAGCTTAAGGTCATCTATCGCTATAGACAACCCTGCCTTTGTGGCCCATTCAAAACCAAGCGCCTTTAAATCATCTAACAGCGTAACTGTCCGCGTATGACCAAATACCTTGTAACAAAGTGTAATAAGCTTTGAAATCTTCTTCTTATCCATGAGATCATTAACATAAGGGAGACCTTCAGGAAACACCTTGTTAAGGATAACTCTTCCTGGGGTCGTCTCAATGAGCTTATCATTCATTTGAACTTTGATTAACGCGTGCAACTCAACTTCATCATCATTATACGCAGATATTACCTCATCATCTGTAGCGCATATTATACCTTCACCACGCCTACCCCTGTCTTCCTTAGTAAGATAATGTATTCCTAGAACTATATCCTGTGTCGGAGAAACTATCGGCTCTCCATTAGAGGCAGAAAAAATATTATTTGTCGCTAACATTAATAAACGACACTCCATCTGAGCCTCTATTGATAAAGGAACATGCACGGCCATTTGATCACCATCAAAATCAGCATTAAAAGCTGTGCATACAAGTGGATGGATTCTTATGGCCTTACCCTCTATTAAAACCGGCTGAAATGCCTGAATTCCTAAACGATGTAGAGTGGGAGCTCTGTTTAAAAGAATCGGATGATCTCTTATTACCTCATCCAATATATCCCAAACTTCAAGACGTGTTTTTTCAACCATCTTCTTTGCGCTCTTTATCGTATGCACAAACCCTTTTTCCTTTAATTTTTTAATTATAAAGGGTTCGAATAGTTCCAGCGCCATCTTTTTAGGCAAGCCACACTGGTTAAGCTTAAGCTCCGGCCCTATTACGATAACAGATCTCCCGGAATAATCTACTCTTTTTCCTAAGAGATTCTGCCTAAAGCGTCCCTGCTTTCCCTTGAGCATATCACTCAAAGACTTAAGAGGTCTGTTGCCGCTGCCTAATACAGGTCTTCCATGTCGTCCGTTATCAAATAGCGCATCAACAGCCTCCTGAAGCATTCTCTTCTCATTTCGTATAATTACTTCAGGCGCCTTTAACTCCATGAGCTTTTTTAGCCTATTGTTTCTATTAATAACACGGCGATAAAGATCATTAAGATCGCTTGTCGCAAATCGGCCTCCGTCAAGAGGAACCAGTGGCCGTAGATCGGGCGGAATAACCGGAATAATATCCATTACCATCCACTCAGGATCATTATCACTATGCCTAAGCTGTTCGACAATCTTCAAAACTTTAGCAGCTTTAGCCAGCGCCTGTTCGCCTTTTGAACTCTTAATATCACGATTAAGTTTCGCAGCCAATTTAGGCAGATCAAGATCGGACAAAGCCTCTTTTATGGCTTGCGCGCCCATAAGGGCATTAAAGGTGTCGCCGAATTTTTCACGATGGAATCTATATTTCTCATCATTAAGCAGCTCTTTTTCTTTTAGGCCTGTTTCACCTGGATCAAGAACAAGGTATTCCTCATAATAAAGAACCTTCTCGAGCTCCCTTGATGTGAGTCCCAGAAGCGTTCCTATACGTGAAGGCATAACTTTAAAAAACCATACATGTGAGACAGGGGTTGCAAGCTCAATATGCCCCATTCGTTCTCTTCGTACTTTTGATAGTGTAACTTCAACGCCGCAACGATCGCAGACTATGCCCTTATGCTTGATTCTCTTATACTTACCGCAGCTACACTCCCAGTCTCTTGTTGGACCAAATATCTTTTCGCAAAAAAGACCATCTTTTTCCGGGCGCAGAGTTCTATAGTTTATGGTCTCTGGTTTTCTCACCTCACCTTTTGACCATGCTTTAATGGTCTCTGGCGAAGCAATCTTAATATTTATTACATCAAAATTTGTATCTACGCTCATTATTTATCTCCGTCTGTTAAGCGGCGATTTTTGGTTATTCGCACACAATAACAAAACAAATCTTATTCCTTACTCTTCTCAGTCTTAACATCAAGACCTAAACTTTGTAACTCTTTTACGAGTACATTAAATGATTCGGGCGTGCCTGGTTGCAACGCGTGTTCACCCTTTACAATAGACTCATAGATACGAGTTCTGCCTAGGACATCATCGCTCTTAACGGTAAGCAATTCCTGCAACGTATAAGCTGCGCCATAAGCCTCTAGCGCCCACACTTCCATCTCACCAAATCTCTGTCCACCAAACTGAGCTTTACCTCCAAGGGGCTGCTGAGTTACAAGTGAGTACGGTCCAATTGATCGGGCATGAATCTTATCATCTACTAGATGCGCTAATTTCAACAAATATATATATCCAACCGTGACCTTTTGATCGAATGGTTGAGATGTATATCCATCATATAATACGACTTTACCATCATCTGGGAGGCCTGCTTTCTTCATCTGAGCCTTTATTTCATTTTCACTAGCTCCGTCAAAAACAGCAGTAGCAGCCTTAAACCCTAGTGCGTGAGCCGCCCACCCAAGATGGGTCTCCAAAATCTGTCCAACATTCATTCGCGAAGGCACGCCTAATGGATTTAATACAAGCTCGACAGGTGTACCATCTTCCATATAAGGCATGTCCTCTTCCGGAAGTATCTTAGCAATTACGCCCTTGTTACCATGGCGACCAGCTACCTTATCTCCAACAGCTATCTTTCTCTTACTGGCAACGTTAACCACAACCTTCTTTAAAACTCCAGGCGGTAATTCATCGCCCCTCTTAACCTTATCTACTCCTCTCTCTTCCTCATAAATCAATTCCTCGATCTGTTCATCCAATATATTAATAATACGCTTAATGTTATCTTCAAGCTCAGAATCATCATCAGCTAGCTTAAGGCTTCCGATATCACATTTCTGCAGCTTCTTTATATCAATCTTTTTTATTGTCTTACCTGCTGGGAGTATAACTCCATCAGTCTGTTCATCAAGTAAGGCATTAACGATCTTTTTACCCACCAGTAGTTTCGACATCTTGAGTATCTTCTCTTTTTCAAGAGTCTCAATCTGCGAATTATAAAACTTTTTGATCTCGTCTATCTGCTTTATCTCTCTAGTGTGCTCTTCCTTGGACTTCGCCTTATGCTGTTTTCTTGAGAAAATTCTAACCTCAACAATTACACCCTCCACACCTGGCGGAACAGTTAAAGACGCATCCCTTACATCACCGGCTTTTTCACCAAAAATAGCTCGTAAGAGCTTCTCTTCAGGTGAAAGCTCTGTTTCACTCTTGGGCATTACCTTTCCAACTAATATGTCACCGGGTTCCACTTCAGCGCCAACACGTATAATACCGTCTTCATCTAAGTCCTTCAGCGCTTCCTCGCCAACATTTGGTATATCCCTGGTAATTTCCTCAGGTCCTAGCCTAGTATCCCTTGCCTCTATTTCAAACTCCTCAATATGAATAGATGTAAACATATCATCTTTTACAATCTTCTCGCTGATTAAAATAGCATCTTCAAAGTTGTATCCTCTCCAAGGCATGAAAGCAACCAAGAGATTACGTCCCAATGCTAGCTCGCCACCCTGAGTTGATGGGCCATCAGCTATTATGTCGCCTGTTTTTATTTTTTGCCCAAGCTTTACAATAGGTCGTTGATTTATGCAGGTTGAAGCATTCGATCTCTTGTATTTCTTCAACTTATATACCTTATCATCAACCTGAACTTCGTCAGATTGAACATTCTTCACAGACCCTGATGATGTAGTCACTACAGTCGCTCCAGAATCTGATGCGACCTTATGCTCCATACCAGTTCCAATCAGTGGCGCTTCTGTTTCCATCAAGGGAACAGCTTGACGCTGCATATTTGAACCCATAAGCGCTCGATTAGCGTCATCATGTTCTAAAAATGGTATTAGGCTCGCGGCGACGCTCACTAGCTGGGTAGGCGATACATCCATATAATTGACTTGCTTCGCGTCAACCTTTAAGAAGTTATCCTTATATCGGCAAAAGACTAAATCATCCATAAAATGACCGCTACCATCAACTTTTGAGTTTGCCTGCGCTATATAATACACATCCTCGACATCAGCGGAAAGATAATCTACCTTGGTAGTAACCTTGCCTCTCTCAACCTTCAGATATGGTGTTTCAATAAAACCAAACTCATTGACACGAGCAAAGGTTGACAAAGAAGCTATCAGGCCTATGTTCGGTCCTTCAGGTGTTTCAATAGGACAAACTCTGCCATAGTGAGAATAATGAACATCGCGAACCTCGAACCCAGCTCTCTCTCTAGACAATCCGCCAGGACCCAGGGCGGAGACTCTTCTTTTATGAGTCATCTCTGCCAATGGATTTGTCTGGTCCATAAATTGTGAAAGCTGACTTCTTCCGAAAAAGTCCTTAATGACCGCGGAAATAAGCTTAGAGTTGATGAGGTTGTGGGGCATAATATTCTCAAGATCATATATAGACATTCTCTCTTTTGCAACTCTTTCCATGCGAGCCAACCCAATTCTAAATTGATTCACTAAAAGCTCGCCAATAGTACGCACCCTTCTATTTCCAAGATGATCTATGTCATCAGTTGCGGATTCTGTCTGCTTTAACTTTATAAGGGCCCTAATCGCATTTGTAATTGTTTCATTATCTAAGAGCCTCTTATCATGAGCTACTTTCATGGAAAGTTTTCTGTTTAACATATAACGGCCCACTTTACCAAGATCATAACGCTTTGGATTAAAGAATAGAGTTTCAAGCAGGGATTTCGCGCTTTCTATAGTTGGTGGATCACCTGGCCTAAGCCTTCTGTATATATCGATTAGAGCATCATCTGTTGATTTGGTGTGGTCACGCGCAAGGGTGTTTAAAATCTCTTCAACAGGCTCTTTGACTATACTTATCGACCTTATCTTATGCCCAGAAAGCTTTGATATCATATCATGTGTAATATTGGTCCGTTTAGGTATTAAGACAACACCGGTCTCTTCTTCAAGGACATCTGATGCAACCATAGAACCAACATGCTTTTCAAGATCAGATTTGCTTGGTGACTGAAGCTCCTGCACATCTCCAAAGATTCTCAATATATCTTCATCTTTGGAGAAACCCAATGCTCTTAAAAAAACTGTTGAAAGTATCTTTCTTCGTCTATCAATGAACACATGCAAAACATCATAGGCATCAAATTCAAACTCTAGCCACGCGCCCCTATAGGGTATTACCCTAGCAGCGTAAATCTTTTTTCCATTTGTATGTATCTCTGATTCAAATGAGATACCTGGAGATCTATGCAATTGACTTACAATAACACGCTCGTCGCCGTTTATTATAAATGTTCCAACAGGTGTCATAAGAGGCAGATCACCTAAATAGACCTCTTGTTCCTTCATATCCTTGTTTGAACGCAGTCTCAACTTGACTTTGAGCGGTACAGCATATGTCATGCCTTTGTCTTTACATTCATCTATATCGTACTTAGGCTTACCTAAAAAATAGCTGACAAATTCTAGCTTGCAGCTACCATCGTAACTCTCAATAGGGAAAACATCCCCAAAGACTTCCTGTAGGCCCTGGTGCTTTCTTTTAGATTTAGGTACACCCGTCTGAAAGAAATCCTTAAAAGATCCAACTTGCAACTCAAGTAAGTTTGGTATTGGATATACGTGCTTTAACTTGGAAAAGTTTTGTCTTTTTATAGTCATCCTAAGTCCTCTGCATTGCACTAAGGCTAGCGTCTTCTCGCTTCTCCCCTTTTACACAACGCAATATTACCTGCGAATTACCAACTGCACAAATTGCTATTCAGCATTGATATAATGAATATCTGCTGTTTATTATTAAGCGCACAAACACCAGCTGCGCTACTTCAAAACAACAAATTTACTTCAGCTCTACCTTAGCGCCAGTAGCTTCTATCTTAGCTTTTACTTCTTCAGCTTCCTTCTTAGGAAGGCCTTCTTTGATAGCCTTAGGAGCAGCCTCAACAAGATCCTTTGCTTCTTTTAATCCAAGGCTTGTTACAACACGTATCTCCTTGATTACCTGAATCTTATTAGGTCCTATATCAGCTAGTACAACATCAAATGTTGACTTTTCCTCTTCAGCTGCAGCAGCACCAGCACCAGGTCCAGCTGAAGCGACCATCATTGGAGCTTGTGCTGAAACTCCAAACTTATCCTCAAGCACCTTTACCAGAGTAGAGAGTTCGAGAACGGACATGCTCTCGATCTTAGATACAAACTCTTCCTGCTCCTTAGTTAGGGTAGCCTTAGGCTCCTGAGACGCTTCCTGCGCCTGCTCTTGCTTTTCGGTTGGCTGAGATTCAGCCTGTTTGGTTTCGTCACTCATTGTTTACTCCTCCTTATTCTCTGTATTAGTAGGTTGATTTTTTTTAGCTATCTCGTTAAGCGCATATAGCAACTTCTTGATGACTCCGGAACAAACGGAAACTAGCCCAGAAATCGGTGAGTTCATGCATGATAACAGTCTCGCTAACAGCACCTCCCTGGATGGCAATGATGCGAGCTCTTTGATCGTATCAACTGAGATGATCTTGCCATCTAAATAACCGCCTCTTAATTTTAAACTATTATTCTTTTTTGCAAAATCGACTAAAACTTTCGAAATTGAAACAGGGTCACCTTCTCCATAGCTAATAGCGCAAGCACCATCGACAAGGTCCGCTACACCGCTTACATTCAAACCCTTGAGCGCAGTCCTGCAAAGAGAATTCTTTACAATCAAATATCGAGCGGAAAAGGGCCTCAATTTATTTCTTAAATCATCGATCTGCTTACTCGTCAGGCCACCAAACTCGGTAACGAACACTAAAGAAACGTCGGTCAGCCTCTCTGCGTATTCCTGAATAAGGCGATTCTTTATTAGCTTGCCGGGTTTCAGTTCTTTTTCCATATGCATCTTCCTTATTTCAAATATTTTTTATAAGCTACAATAATGTTGTATCGAGCCGTATCCCAGGTCCCATTGTAGTAGAAATCGATACATTTTTAAAAAATTGGCCCTTAACTTGCGCTGGTCTTGCATGCATTACAGTATCAATAAGCACCTTAATGTTAGCCAGAAGCGCCTCATCAGCAAATGATCGTTTACCAACACACATATTTATGCAGCCAAGCTTGTCCATCTTAAACTCTACTTTACCAGCTTTTGCCTCTTTAACAGCCTTTGCAACCTCCATAGTAACAGTACCTGCCTTTGGGTTAGGCATAAGGCCGCGGGGACCCAGCATTCGTCCAATCTTACCTAGATCTTTCATCATTTCAGGCGTTGCCACTGCAACATCAAAATCAAGAAATCCACCGCTTACCTTATCTACAAGATCCTGCCCACCGACAAAATCCGCACCTGCTTCTTTAGCCTTAGAGACATGCTCACCTTTACAAAAAGCGGCAACTCTAACATTCTTCCCAGTACCATTAGGCAGAGCCACGGACCCACGAATAGACTGAGATATCTCTTTTGGATCCACGCTAAGTTTAATCTGAACATCAACGCTCTCGTCAAACTTCACTTCAGGGGCCTTTTTTAAAATTGCCACAGCTTCTGCTAGATTATACAATTTTGATTTTTCAACCAACTTATTTGCTTCTTTTAGTCTCTTATTCATTTTTTTCGGGGTTTTTTTAATTAAAATTATTTTTCAACATCAATTCCCATACTGCGAGCGGTACCCTCAACTATTTTACACGCTTGATCAAGATCAGCGGTATTGAGATCATTTATTTTTTCCTTCACAATATCCAACACCTGTTCTCTTGTAACCGTTCCAACCTTTTCCTTGTTGGGCACACCTGATGCTTTGGCAATATTTGCAGCCCTCTTAAGTAAGACCGAACAAGGCGGACTTTTGATTACGAAGGAGAATGTCCTGTCCTCGTATACACTTATTACAACCGGCAACGTAAGCCCCTGACGATCCTTTGTCTTGTCATTGAAGCTCTTGCAGAACTCCATGATATTCAATCCATGTTGACCAAGAGCCGGACCAACCGGTGGTGCCGGGTTTGCCTGTCCGCCAGGACAATATAACTTAATCTGAGTTTTTACTTTTTTAGCCATATCAGAGTCTCTCTACTTGCCAATATTCCAACTCAACGGGAGTGGGCCGGCCAAATATCATCACAGATACCTTTAATCTCCCTTTCGCGGGGTTCATTGATTCTACAGTACCGTTGAAATTCGTAAATGGCCCATCAGTTATACGTACACTCTCTCCAGCATTGAACGAAACCTTAGGCGTTGGTTTTTCTTTTTTCTCCTCAGTCTGCCTGAGTATATTATGAACTTCCTCTTCAAGCAACGGTGTAGGTTTTGATCCAGAACTAATAAAACCAGTAACACCTGGCGTGTTCTTTATAAGATACCAACTCTCATCTGTCAAATCCATCTCAACCATTACATATCCGGGAAAAAACTTGCGCTCAGATATCTTTTTCTTACCTGACTTCACTTCTGAAATAACCTCAGTCGGTATTAAAACCTGCTCTACCTGTTCCTTAACCTTGCTAAGAGAAAGCTGGTTTAATATATTGGCCTTCACTTTTTCTTCTTGCCCAGTCAATGTATGGATAACGTACCAACGTTTTGTCATTGTTTTAAAATACCTGTCATGTTACCTTAGAATGAAATGAACTGACTTCGAAAATACAAAATCACAAATACCAATGTACAAAGCCATAACAAACACTCCGATTATAACCACTGCTGTCGATCCTATAAGCTCATTGCGCGTAGGCCAAGATACTTTTTTCAACTCAACCGTTACTTCAGTGACAAATGATTTAACCTTTGCTATCATAATTCACTCATACTTTTTTAATTCAGCATGCCATTTGCGTGCCGAATGTTTTTCATGGCAGGCCTGGAGGGACTCGAACCCCCATCACGCGGCTTTGGAGACCGCTGCTCTAGCCATTAGAGCTACAGGCCTCTGAATCACTTTTAAGTTGTGGCGTTAAAAACCTGCCAACTCAATAGTGGCAGGTCTTTAATATATTGTCAATATGTGTCTACTTAACCTCTCGGTGAACTTTTCGTGAACGGCAGTATTTGCAGTACTTATTCAATTCAAGCCTCTCCGTTGTATTCTTCTTGTTCTTAGTTGTAGAATACCACCGGTTCTTGCATTCTGTGCATGCTAAAAGAATCTGTTCCCGCATCTACTGTACTTCCTCATCTGTTACCTTGTACACATTAAAATATGTTACCGCCTACTTTACTATATCACTGATAACACCAGCGCCAACAGTCCTTCCGCCTTCTCTGATAGCAAAGCGAAGCTCTTTTTCCATAGCGATTGGTATGATCAGCTTAACTTCCATGGTTACACTGTCCCCTGGCATGACCATCTCAACGCCTTCGGGTAGTGTTACTACACCTGTAACATCTGTTGTTCTAAAATAAAACTGAGGACGATATCCATTAAAGAATGGTGTGTGACGACCGCCTTCTTCTTTGGTTAGAATATATACCTCAGCTTTGAATTCTGTGTGAGGACTTATTGAACCGGGTTTGGCTAATACCATACCGCGCTCAAGATCCTTCTTCTCAACGCCTCTTAGGAGCATGCCTACATTATCACCGGCTTGACCCTCATCAAGGAGCTTTCTAAACATCTCTACGCCGGTAACAACTGTTTTGCCTATTTCAGGGCGCATACCGATAAGTGATACCTCTTCATTTACCTTGACTATGCCCCGCTCTATTCTGCCTGTTCCTACTGTTCCGCGACCCGTGATAGAGAATACATCCTCTATGGCCATAAGGAACGGCTTATCTATATCTCTTTTTGGTGTTGGGATAAAGTCATCAACCGCTTGCATAAGCTCAGAGATGGGTTTGCAGCTTTCACATTCTTTGCCACCGCAGCCACACTCCATAGCTTTTAAGGCGGATCCCTTTATTATGGGGATCTTGTCTCCTGGAAACTCGTATTTGGATAATAGCTCTCTGATCTCAAGCTCAACTAGCTCAAGGAGTTCTTTATCATCAACCATGTCTACTTTGTTTAAGAATACTACGATATTGGGTACGTTTACCTGGCGGGCAAGAAGAATATGCTCTCTTGTTTGAGGCATAGGACCATCAGCTGCGGAAACTACGAGCACAGCGCCGTCCATTTGAGCTGCCCCAGTAATCATGTTCTTTATGTAGTCTGCGTGGCCTGGGCAGTCAACGTGAGCATAGTGACGATTCTCTGTCTGATACTCTACGTGGGCTATGGCAATAGTGATTCCGCGCTCTTTCTCTTCCGGAGCGTTGTCAATAGAATCAAAACTTCTGACCTCTGCAAAACCCTGTTTACCTAGGCACATGGTTATAGCTGAGGTAAGAGTTGTCTTACCATGATCTACGTGACCTATTGTACCGATATTAACATGTGGCTTTGTCCTTAGAAATTTTTCCTTTGCCATCGTACTTACCCTCCTTCTTTTTGCTTCCCTCAGATGCCTATGTAGGTTAGTTATAAGTTCGTTGTTCTATTATTAATAATTAAATATAATATGCAAAAAAGATACAAAAAATCCGCTGGAGCTGCTGACGGGAATCGAACCCGTGACCCCGTCCTTACCAAGGACGTGCTCTACCAACTGAGCTACAGCAGCGCTCAAAGCTATGATTAGCTTCACACGCCACTTTCTATAGTATAAAAAACAGAGTGTCTATTGTAACAAATAAAGATTTTTTGTCAAGCTTTTTTTTAAAGTTTTTTAGTAGAAATACTGGAGGCGGGATTTTTGGTTAGCTCCACCGGCATAAGCCTTTAGATATATCTTACCCTTGTGTAAAAAAGTAAATTCCGCTGGCTTATTCATGGAGTATTTGTGGAAGACATTCAGGATCTCTGTGCATATGTCCTTTAAGTACCATCTGTTCTCAGGAAGAAAGTTAAGCTGAGCTTCCCCAACATATATACCATTAATATAATCGAGATAGAC
The DNA here is from genome assembly GCA_042577545.1 of Candidatus Omnitrophota bacterium. GTDB lineage: Bacteria > Omnitrophota > Gorgyraeia > JABMRG01 > JABMRG01 > JBHPDT01. The sequence continues at coordinate 25,723 of JBHPDT010000007.1, forward strand.
CATCTCATATTGATGCCTGTAGGTGTTCTGGGTTTGAAGCACCCTCTTAATGTATGAGAGTCTGTCATGATTCGCATCGCTAGCGCTACTTACACTAAATTCGCTCCCTGTGGGGGTATAAACACCTGGTATATGAGCCTTAAAAACAAAAAATATTATTGCAAAAAGTATAATAGATAGGAAGCAAGCTACATAAGTTGAAAATATAATCCACCCTGCCTTGCGCCTGAGAGAAGATTCGACCTTAAGGCCAAAACGCTGAACCTGCAAGTTTAGCCTCTCAGCAATCTCGCTTGCCCGCTTCTCAAGAAACTCATGCTCTCTCTTTACTCGCTTATCAAATGACAATAAACTCTCATGGTAGAGCCCATCTAAATGCATATCCGTACTTTCAACCTTCTCTTGGGCAGGCTCTGCCGATCTAGCAAGAGACTCTATGCGATGTATCTCCTTTTCAAGCTGTAATATCTTCTGCCTATACGCCTCTTCTCTGATGCTCTTATCGCCAAATAGGCGTATCTCTTTTGTCTCAGATTTTGCTTGTTTCATACTACCTCTAATATATACCATCTAATTTGAAAAATCAAGACATGATAAAAAATAGAAAAAACCCTGCTCTCCCGCCAGGGTTTGTGTTTAAAGTATACCACAAGTTTTGGAAAAGTCAAGTGGGCTGAATTTTGGCCTATGCCCTTCGACGCATTCGCCCCTTTGGGGCTCATTTGCTCAGGGCAAAATCTGCTACGCAGATTTTGGAGCGGGAGACGGGTCTCGAACCCGCGACAGTCTGCTTGGAAGGCAGACGCTCTACCAACTGAGCTACTCCCGCTCGTTTGACGCCTGACTAAGATATCATAACTCGACACTAAATTCAAGCAATTTTCTCGGTCGGACTATATGATCTTAGTAACTAGTTACCAGTAACCAGAAACCAGATAAAGCTAAGCTATTTCCTTTTTTAACAAGTAATCAGCCCAGATTTTCCTGGTATCTGTAATCTTCTGGTTACTGGTAACTGGTTTCTGGTTACTTTAGTATGCTGGAGTAATTATTCGCCTATTATCTTTACCATAACTCTCTTTTTGCGCCGCCCATCAAATTCACCATAAAATATCTGCTCCCATGGGCCAAAATCCAACTCTCCGTTAGTAACAGCTACAACGACCTCACGCCCCATAAAGGTTCTCTTAAGATGCGCGTCCCCATTGTCTTCACCTGTTAAATTATGTTTATATAGCGATAGGGGCTCATGCGGCATAAACTTCTCAAGCCATCTTTCAAAATCGTCATGCAGGCCGCCTTCATTATCATTAATAAAGACACTAGCGGTAATATGCATAGCGTTCACAAGACATAGACCTTCCTTAATACCGCTTTTTTCCAGACAATTCTCAATATCTGTTGTTATATTAATAAATTCTCTTCTACTTTTTGCATTAAACCATAGATGCTCTGTATAGCTCTTCATGTAATCACCTTTTGTTATTTGTTTATCTTACTAAATACTTGGTTATATAGATCAAAGTCAGGTTTTGAAAAACATATATATCTTATCTCATCAAAATCATTTTCAAACTTCTTACCCAACTCAAGAGCAATATTTGCTGCTTCCATTATCGGATAGTCATAAACTCCTGTACTAATAGCAGGAAATGCTATAGACCTCAAATTATTATCTATTGCCAATTTAAAACTGCTTATGTAGGCGCTTTTCAGCATCTCTGCCTCTTTGTTACTACCTCCCCTCCATACAGGCCCCACTGTATGAATAATACGCTCAGCCCTCAAATCACCTGCATTTGTAATTACAGCGCTTCCGATAGCGCATCTGCCAATATTTCTACATTCGTCCATAACTGAAGACCCAGCTGCTCTATGTATTGCGCCATCAACACCACCGCCCCCTTTTAGTTGGGTATTTGCCGCATTAACAATTACTTGGACACCTTCTTTTGTTATATCACCTTGTTTAATAACTATCATCTGACGCTCCTAGTATTAGTATACTCTATAATTATATAGGATATTCAAAAACCATCGTATCATTCGCAATAATTATCCTGCCCTTATACCCTCTTTTATAAGCCTGCGCATTGAGTTCTTTTTGATCTAGTTCCCTATATTGATGGGAACAAACTATCTTCGCTGGATTTGACAAAACCGCCAGATCTATTATCTCATCATCACTGATGTGACCCGAATCGATAATTGCCAAATCAGAATTTTTAAGAAAATCTACTTCCTGCTTATGGAAATTAGAATCTCCAGTGAGAGCTATTATTTTATTATTATGAGCAAATTTTAGGCCATGGTTATTTGCCGGAGGAAGATCGATGAATGCAAAACTATGATTATCAATCTTAAAATTATCATTAACCTCATGTACGTGGACTTGAAAACTACCATTAGTCAAATCTCCTTGTGGAAATAGATCCATAATCTTTGAGATCTGACTCTTAACGCCTGCAGCGCCATATATATTTAAAGGCGCTGTTCTAGGATCTGTTCTTGACCATGTACCAGCATGAAGAAATGGTATTAGATCTGAAATATGGTCAGGGTGGAGATGGGATAGGAGAATATGTTTAATATCGTCACTCTTAAGACCGAGTTCTGATAGCCTAGCGCTAGCGCCTCTACCAAAATCAAAAACAATCTTTAACAAGTCATCAAACTCAACTAAAACACTCGATGCCATACGATCTTTCTGAATCTGACATGTCCCTGAACCTAATATTGTGATTTTGAGTTTATTATTCATTGAGGAGGGGATGTAGTATAATTCGTGCTAGTGCCCCTCGTCACCAACAAAATCTTCCTTTTCGTCAGATTTTGTTGTGTTCCTCGGGACAACTTTTGCTTCGCAAAAGCTGGTGGGCAGGGGAGGATTTGAACCTCCGTAGGCGTTGCCGACAGATTTACAGTCTGTTGCCATTGACCACTCGGCCACCTGCCCATAAAAAATTTCAAGATGAGATGCCCCTCGCCAGCTAAAATGCTCCCATAGGTCGCATTTTCACGCTGTCTCGGGACAAAACATCTTCGATGTTTTGGAGCTGGCGAGTGGAATCGAACCACCAACCCGCGGTTTACAAAACCGCTGCTCTACCATTGAGCCACGCCAGCTTATTGTCTATATACCTTCTTAAAAGCCTGGGGGAGAAAACTTAAAAGATCCGTTGCTCGCAGCGATATCTCACCTTTGCTCTTTGCAGCTATATCGCCCGCTAAGCCGTGAATATATGTCCCAAGCCTAGCTGCCTTAAAGTTATCCATGCCAGAGGCTAAGAGAGCAGCTATTATTCCTGTCAGAATATCACCTACTCCACCTGATGCCATACCGGGATTACCAGTACTGTTTGTGTATACTGTTCCGCCTGGTGATGCTACGGTAGTTTTATAACCTTTTAATACAGTGGTAACATTATATTCAGAAGCAAAGCTTCTTGCAACACTTTTTTTATTTTTTTTAATAAAAGATATCGGTTTACCTATAAGCCTGGCCATCTCACCAGGATGCGGAGTAATTACTGCACCAGCTGTTTTATCGGATCTTTTCTTTAAAACCGACATATTAGAGGCGATGGCATTTAACGCATCAGCATCAATAACCATTGGCTTATTTAAACTACTTATCAATGACCTACAAAGACCTTGAGTTTGGATATTAGTAGATAGCCCAGGGCCTATAGCTAGAACGTCACTTTTTTTTGCAAACTCAGATATTTTTTTAAATGATCTTTTTGAAAGCGACCCCTCTCTTGTCTGCGCTAACGGCAACGTCATCTGCTCAGTGAGCTTTCTCTCCATAAGAAGATTCAAGCTTTTCGGTATGCCAAGAGTTACCAAGCCAGCGCCAGATAAAATAGCTGCTTCACAGCAGAGAAATGCCGCGCCAGTCATTCCAGTTGACCCTGCTAAAACAAATATATGACCGTAATCACCTTTATGGGTCTCTCTTTTACGTCTTTTCAGCTTAGGTAGACTCATAACTAGGTTTTCACAAGAAGCGCGTTTGCAACCGCGTATGTTCGCGTATGGGACATGCTTATAATAATCTCATCAACTCCGAGTTTCTTGCTGATCCTTTCTACCTCGCCGCTTAGCCGAACATTTGGCTTGCCGGACTTCTCATTCCATACTTCAATATCTTTCCACTCTACCCTATTGGTCCAGCCATTACCCAAAGCCTTCAACACAGCTTCTTTTGCGGCGAAACGCGCAGCTAGGTGCTGATAAGATGTTGTTCTCTCATTAGAATATTTAAGCTCATTATCAGTAAATATTCTCTTCAAGAAGCTCTCTTTCCACCTTATTGCCGCGTTTTTTATTCTCGAGACCTCAATTATATCCACACCAGTACCTAATATCATAATTAACTATTTATTTTTTCGTGAATTCTTAATCAAATGTTTCATTCGCCTTACAGCATCACCAATACCGAGGAATACAGACTCCGCCACAATTGAGAAACCTATATTAAGTTCTTCTACTACCGGTATCTCCGCGATCTGAGTTACGTTCTTATAACCAAGGCCGTGACCCGCATTAACTCTTAATCCTATAGAATGGGCATACATAGCTGTATCTTTTATTCTCGCAAACTCCCTAGACTTGGACTTTGCGCTCTTGGCATTCGCATATGCGCCTGTATGTAACTCTATATACTCCGCACCGGTCTCCTTCGCAGCCCTGATCTGATTTTTTCTAGGGTCGATAAAGAGACTAGTTGCTATATCACGTTGATTTAAATCGCTTACAACCGCCGAAATTCTATTTTTATGTTTAACAATATCGAGACCACCCTCAGTCGTAAGTTCTTGTCTCTTTTCAGGAACAAGAGTAGCCTGATCAGGCTTAATCTTAAGAGCTATCTGCACAATCTCATCCAGGGTGGACATCTCCAAATTTAACCTAGTCTTAATTCTCTTCCGCAATTTGACCAGGTCTTCATCCTGAATATGCCTTCTATCTTGACGCAGGTGGCATACTATGCTATCTGCGCCACTTTCCTCACAAATAAGCGCCGCGCAAAGAGGGTCAGGAAAAACCTCCATACGAGCCTGACGCAGAGTTGCTATGTGATCTATATTAACTCCTAACTTAAGCATTAAGCTCCTCTTTAGCTAAGCAAGCCACTTCTTCAGCCAACTCATTAATCTGGACCTGATTTTGACCCTCTATCATTATCCTAAGCTTATCTTCAGTGCCTGAATACCGTACATAAAGACGCCCACTTGAACCAAGCTTCTTCTCGCATTTAGAAATCGCTTTCTGCAGTTTCGGAACTTCCTCAATAGGTTTTTTATGCTTAACATTAATATTGACAAGTACTTGGGGAAATTTATACATGCATCTTGAAAGCTCCTTTAAACTCTTACCTTCCTCTGCCATAATCTTAAGCATAAATAAGGCTGTTAGGATACCATCGCCTGTAGTAGTATGGTCTAATAAAATAATATGGCCTGACTGTTCTCCACCTAAATTATATTTTCCTTTTATCATCTTCTCAAGAACATATTTATCACCAACATCTGTCTTAACCAGCCTCTCCCCGCGCTGATTCACGCACATCTCAAGGCCTAAATTACTCATCTGAGTTGTCACAATAGTTTTTTTGTTTAAAAGATCACGATCACTAAGATACTTCGCAATAATAGCAAGAATAAAATCACCATCTAATATCTGACCTCTCTCATCGCAGGCTATAACTCGATCACCATCTCCATCAAAAGCAAAGCCACAATCACATGCCTCTTTAATAACAACTTCGGAGACCACATTTGGATGCAGAGACCCGCTTTCAGCATTTATATTATCACCGTTTGGCGTATCACTAACCGTTACTACGTTCAATCCCAACTCTTTTACTATGTGAGGAATTAAATGAGAAGCCGCTCCATAAGCGCAATCTATGGCGATCTTGTATTTTGATATGTCATCCCCCGCAGTCAGTTCTTTTAAAAGCGCTGTGTATAACTCCATAGCCTTGGGCTCGTCTTTTTCTTTGCCCTCTGGGGTGATATCATTATCAGGTTGCGCTACTTGAGGCTCTTCGCTTTCCGCAGCCGCCCCTTCAGTCTCAATGGTTTTAGAAATATCTTCTTCTTGGCTTAGAGCAGAAACCGATTCTTCTCTTCCGGAATCCTGAGTAGTCTTATCGGAACCTCTGGTTTCCGCTGCAATCAGCCCTTCTATCTCCTCTTCTTCCTGCAAACTAAGTTTATATCCTTTGTGAGTAAAAAACTTAAGGCCATTATCAGAGATATCATTATGTGAAGCAGATATGACTATTCCCATATCATAATTCTGCTTCTTTACCAGATAAGCGCTGCATGGGGTAGGAAGGATTCCCAATTTTATCGCGTCAACACCAACTGAAGTTATCCCCTTGATAAGCTGCTCTTCAAACATCTCTCCAGAAGTGCGGGTATCCTTAGCTATAGATATACGCTGTGATTTTCTATTATGAATATTCTCCTCTTTAGCATATAAAGCAGCTGCCCTGCCAATATTAAAAATCATCTCTTCTGTCAAAGGATAGACTCCAACTTTGCCTCTTATACCATCCGTACCGAATAGTCTTTCCATGTATAATAACTCCGTATCTTTTGAGGTCCTTCTCCGCCTTGGGCGGATCAGGATGACCCCTCAGGGAAGAATAACCAGAAAAATGGCCCATTCCCGAGGGGTCAATTATCTGCGCTTAATTCTAGTTATAGGAACGGTTATCCTTATCCGGCCTTCATAACCTATCTTGCAGTTGGGAACTGGTGTAAGCTCTACGTTTTCTCTTATACTGCTATTCTTGCCGCTTACAACCAGTGGATCTGTAGAAAGGTAGGTCAAGCCCTCTATTTCTTTAGGCGGCCCGGCTATAACTGAAGAGGAAGGATGTATAGATATCTTGTCTAAAGCAATCCGATATCCTTTTGCAGGTTCACCCTCAATGTTTACATATATCGGAAGTGTTTTAACTATGAATTTTTCACCTGAAACTTTTATTATAGAAGGCGCTTCTTTGTCTTTTGGAAGACTTTCCCTATAAAGTTGGCCTCCTATATAACTCCAGGTGAGTACCGCAAGTATTAACGAGATTACCTTGATTGCAAAATTATTTACAAATATTATTCGTAAAAGTTTCATATATGGCCACGCTCCAAAAGAACATAATACATAAACAGTTATCTCTTTCTTCTAAAGAAATTAATTAGTCTCTTCTTATCTTTTCTTGCCGGCCTAGTTAGGTTCCTTAATACCCTATCAAGCGCTTCTTTATCTAGATTACGTGTCAACCTGCCATTTATGGCGATAGAAACAGAGCCTGTCTCTTCAGAGACCACTATAGCAATAGCATCTGTCTGTTCAGTAAGACCTATAGCTGCGCGGTGTCTTGTACCAAGGCTTCGACTAATGCGTGGATTATCTGATAGGGGAAATAGACATCCTGCCGCAATAACTCTCTCTCCATGCGCTACAACCCCGCCATCATGCAAAGGGGTATTGTGCATAAATATCGTGGTGAGCAACTCCTCGCTTATCCTGGCATCTAAGGTAATACCGGTCTCTGTATAAGGCTTTAAAATATTGGATCGTTCTATCGCTATGATAGCGCCTATCTTTTTTTTAGCTAGGAGCACTGTAGCGCTCACTATCTCACCAAGAACATGATCTTCAGACAAAAAGGTAGATGCCAATCCCTGTTCACCTATTCGAGCTAAGCCTTGGCGAAGCTCTGGATGAAATATAATTAAGAACGCTACAACCAACAAGGCAAAGAACTTCTCTATTATCCAATTGAGGGTATAGAGTCCCATCCTTTGCGAGAGAAATGTCGTTGTCACAAGAACGATGATCAGCAGAACAATAAGACCTTTTAATACCTGGAATGCGCGTGTCTCTTTTACAAAAACCAGCATAAGATAATATACGTACCAGAGAATGATAATCTCCAGCATGGGCTTCCAGCCACTAGATATATACTCTAACATAACTTTAACTGACCTCTATTTATAAAAAATATATAGATATCCTGCTTACTCCGCATCCTTGTTCATTAGACAGAGATCCTTCGTTTCCGCCGACAGCGAGCTCTCGTCGCCTTTGGCGACGGACGCTCAGGATGGATGAGGGATCGAAAAATGTTAAAACCCCAACCTTCATTTATAATTAACTACAGAACCAACTAGCCTTGAAACCGCGACCGACTCTCTAACATCATGAACTCTTATAATATCCGCTCCATTGTATATGGCTATGGCATTTGCCGCTATAGTAGGAATCAACCTCTCGTCAACCTTAGCATTAAGAATCTTTCCCAGGAAAGACTTTCGCGAAAGCCCAATCATCAGCGGAAAGCCCATATGCGTAAACGACTTTAGTTCTCTTAGAATGCCTATATTATGTATAACTTTCTTACCAAAACCTATGCCCGGATCAATTATAATATTATCATATCGCAGTCCATTTGACAATGCTATCTTGACACCTTTTTTTAAAAATAATTTTATCTCTTGGATTAGACTACAATAGCTTACTCTCTTTTGCATTGTACGCGGCTTGCCCTTTATGTGCATTATAACCAGGCCGGCCGAATAATGGGCGCAAAGAGAGGCTAGGCGATCATCAAAGGTAAGCCCTGAAATATCATTTACTATAGAAACGCCTTCTTCTAGGGCGGCCTTTGCAACCTCATACTTTGTCGTATCAACAGATATCGGGATTCTGATTCTTTTCTTTAGTTTGCTAATAAGCGGGATTACCCGGCCTAACTCTTCCTGAACTGATATACTCTTTGCTCCAGGCCGAGTCGACTCGCCCCCGATATCAATTATGTCAGCTCCCTCATTTTCAATCTGGACAGCTCTGCGTAATGCTTTAGCGTGGTTTAGATACAGTCCACCATCTGAAAAAGAATCAGGGGTAACATTTAAGATACCCATAACGAGAGTTTTTTTAGAAAGATCGAATTTATGCTTTCGACACCTTAGAATCCTTGGCTGCATTCTCTTCCTTTGCGCTGGACTCATTACCTCTATCTATTTCAGGCAGGTCAATAAGTTCTCTCACCTGTTTCGCGTCTAGGACTTCTTTCTCTAAAAGAGTTTCCGCCAGCTTTATAAGCTTATTCTTATTCTTCTTTAGCAGATCTGTTGCCTGGGCATACGCATTATCTATTATGCCGCGAATCTCACTATCTATAAGTTGGGCTGTCTCATTGCTATAGTTTCTCTCTTCAGAAAGATCCCTGCCTAAAAATACCTGGTGATGTTTTCTGCCAAATGTGAGATGCCCCAGAGTTTTACTCATACCATACTCACAAACCATTCTTCTGGCGATATCAGTACCGACCTGTAGATCATTATGAGCGCCGGTTGTTATCTCATTAAAAATTAGTTCCTCGCTTGCCCTGCCGCCTAGAAGAACTATAAGCCTGTCAACCCATTCTGTCCTAGATATTATGTATCTATCTTCAAAAGGAAGGCCCATAGTATAACCGAGCGCGGACGTACCTCTAGGGATAATCGAAACCTTATGAAGCTCCTCAACACCAGACAAAAGTAGCGTTAATAAAGAATGTCCAGACTCATGATAAGCTACTATCTTCTTCTCCATCTTGTTTATCACGCGACTCTTTCTTTGAGGCCCTGCCATAACTCGTTCTATTGACTCTTGAAGCTCTTCAAATGTAACGGTCGCCTTCTCTCTTCTGGCAGCTAATAGGGCGCCCTCATTGATAAGGTTGGCGAGATCCGCGCCTGAGAAGCCAGAGGTCTGTTTTGATATAGCAACTAAATCGGCATCCTTATCCAATTTGACACTCTTGGCATGAACCCTCAATATCTCTTCACGCCCCTTAATATCAGGCCGATCTATAACAATCTGCCGATCAAATCTGCCAGGACGCAGAAGCGCTGGATCTAATACATCTGGCCTGTTTGTAGCAGCGATTAGTATGACCCCTAAATCTGTGGAAAATCCATCCATCTCAACAAGCAAGGCGTTTAGGGTCTGTTCTCTTTCATCATGTCCTCCGCCGATGCCAGCAAAACGCTGCCTGCCAACAGCATCTATCTCATCCATAAAAATTATAGCGCCTTTTCCACCGGTCTTTGCGGATTTTTTTGCCGTCTCAAAGAGATCGCGTACCCTCGCAGCTCCAACTCCGACAAACATCTCGACAAAATCTGAACCACTTATACTAAAAAATGGTACTCCAGCCTCTCCAGCGACAGCGCGAGCTAGAAGTGTCTTTCCGCAACCCGGAGGGCCCATAAGTAATACACCCTTGGGCATCTTTCCGCCAAGACGTGAAAATTTCTTCGGATCCTTCAGAAACTCAATTACTTCTGTAAGCTCTTCTTTTGCCTCATCAACTCCCGCGACATCATTAAATGTCGCTTTCATCTTATCAGAATTGATCAGAGTAGCTCGGCTTTTGCCAAAAGACCAGATCTTGCCACCCCCCGCAGCAGCGCTATTCCTAAAGAAAAAGAACCACATTAGCCCAAAAAAGAGAAGTGTAGGGCCTATGGTATATAAGAGATTAGATAAAAATGTCTTGGTCTGCTTAACTGTAACATCACCAACATTATTTCTAACCTTCTGAATTATATCGACATCATTTATTGGGATTTGAACTTCAAATCTTGTGCCATCAGCATAAACTCCCTGAAGTTTATCCTCTATAATCATAATCTTTTCTATCTGCTGCGTATCAACATTTGTCTCAACCATTCTATAAAATTCGCTATAGGTTACAGACTTAGGAATACCACCCCCTAAGCTATTCATCGAAAGGGTATTCATGCGATAAAGCAAAACAAAAAGAATAATTGTAGCAATCCAGAATATTAATCCTGGGGGATTATTCTTAGGCTTCTGTTTTGGATGCTGCTGCCTGCTGCCTTTTTTACTACTATTTGAGCTTCTTGGAATTTGTGGCATAATTTATTTATTCTCCTGTGTTAGATTTTGTATTATACCATTATATATACTATAATAGCAATGAATATTATTCATCATATCAGAGTCAGGCATAACGCGCGCTTTGTCGTAGGCAAAACCTTAAATCTATCTGAGATTTTAATTCCACAAAGCCAAACTACCTCTCCAGCGCCTGAGGTAATAACAGGTATATTATTGCGGACTTTAAGCGGTATCTTCTCATCAATAAAAATATCAGATATTTTTTTTCGTCCTTTCAATCCTAGGGGCGCTATTTTGTCTCCAGCTCTACGGTTTCGCACAATCAATGGAGGAGTCAATTTATCAATATCGAAAAGCTCACGCATCTTATTACTAGAACTGCTCAATTTTACTTTCTTTGTGACAGTAGCCTTGATTTTTCTTCTACCAAATTTAGTGATACCCCCTATATTAAGCTGCACGGGAGCTAACGCTTCTTTTGTTTTTTTTAATGATTTTAATCGCTGAACCCTAAGAACCCTTTTACTTTTTGAGACAATTATACCGTGAGGCAGGTCAACTATTGCGCCCGCGGGACGCTCCTTAATCAAAGATTCTATCTCAGACCAATGCCTGAAATCGATATCATCTAAGTTACCCTTTAATACTTTAATAGCTTTGCGAATTACAGCCCTTTTGGCTGAAAGGCTCTCGTCTTTTATTGCAGATAAGGTAAAGGTAACCAAGCCTCCCTTATTGGTTTTTGCCAACTTCTTATAAATACTCTCATAATTTAGCTCTAAAAAATCGTAATCTTTATCCATGATATCCGCAAATTTGACTAGCGCCTCCTTGATGCTGGGGTTATATTCTCTCTCTAAAAGTGGCAGCAATTTTAAGCGAACCTTGTTCCTTAGAAATTTAGTATCACGATTCGACGCATCATCCCGCGCCCTTATTCCTCTCTTCTTTAGGTAAAGATCTATCTCGCCCCGCGAAATTTCTATAAGTGGTCTTATTAAAATAAAACCAGAGATCATCCGCTTTGCTGAAATACCCCGCAAACCTCGCGGACCAGACCCTCTAAGAAGCCTCATTATCACTGTCTCAGCTTGGTCATCCTTATTATGAGCAGTGGCAATAGCATTCGCTTGTGTCCAGTGGGCTACTTTTAAGAAGAAGTTGTAGCGCAAACGCCTTGACGCATCTTCAAGTGAAAGCTTATTTGCCCTTGCATATACACTCGAATTCTGGCAATCAACATATATAGGAATATTTAAACGTTTCGATAAACTTCTCACATATCTTTCATCAAGGTCTGATTTTCTGGCTCTTAGGCCGTGATTAAAGTGAGCTATAAAGAGCTTTAGTTTCATGTCACGTTGCAACTTATCAAAAGCTCTAAGCATAGCAACGGAGTCAGGGCCTCCTGAAACGCAGAGGACGACTCTGGCTCCGCGGCCTATCATAGAGTATCTTTCAATAGTATGCCTGATCTTCTCTGTAATGCTCATTGAAAAAATCTTCTCTTTTGGAATAGCTTAGAATAACCTGAATTGATTATAGGCTGGGTTTTAATGAAATATAAGTGAGAAGTACCACTAATACCAGAAGGATGATAATAAATAAGGCTACTATCCTGGGTCTTCGATGCAACCACATGACATGCCCTTCAATCATCTTTTGATTTTCGGACTCGATTTCACTATACTCAACTCCAAACGTATGGGCATCTAAAATGTTTTCTGAGATCGTTTTGAGCCAACGAACTGTAGCAAATGACTTTGTTGCTGTTTGCCCGCTTGGTATATTAATCATCAACATCATCTTAGTCTGGCCAGGAATAAACTTAAATACCTCCCTGCCCTTCTCAGACTTCACTTCAACACACATTCCACCTTTGCCCACGTCTCGCGTAAAACCCTGAAATATTGGAGTTATTGGTTTCTTATTATCATCGACAAGTCTAAACTCAACAGGAAAGACGGTATCCAATCTAACATATTCTCTATTCTCTGCAGCAGTATTCTTATTCATATCTCTACACGCCTCCTAATAACCTTTAACGCCAATCTTACGTACTCATTTTCTGTATTACGTATATATTAGCACAAAATTCCGCGCAATCAAGGAGAAAAAACAATGTTGGGTTGATGCGAATTATCTGATAATGCCCCTCGTCGCTATCGGTCTGTATTAGTAAAGTTAATGCCCTACGTCACCAACAAAATCTTCCTCCTCGTCAGATTTTGTTGCGTTCCTCCCCTCACATTCGTTCGGGACTAACTCCTGGTGTGGCATCTGGAGTTAGCAGGACAAACTTTGCTTTGCAAAGTTTGGTAGCGGCGAGTGGACTCGAACCACTGACAACACGGGTATGAGCCGTGTGCTCTAACCGACTGAGCTACGCCGCCACGTGTAAACAACTGATAACTAGCAACCGACTGCCCCGAACCAAAATTTTATTTCATAAAATTTGGTACGGGGTT
>JBHPDT010000008.1:0-37626 GCA_042577545.1 Candidatus Omnitrophota bacterium
AGGCGAAAATATGGCGCAAGAGTTTTCAGAGAGAAGAAGATTTATTAGGCTGAATTCGGTATTTCCTGTCGAATTCAGCCTTTATTTTACACCTAAAAAGAGCGCGTCTGATATATATCAGGGGTTTACGCATGATGTCTCTGAAGGGGGCCTATGCCTTAAGGTAAGGAATCTAAAGAGTGAGGATGAGCATTTTATTATCTACAAGAGAGCGGGCCTTAGGCTTAAGATCAATCTACCACTGAGGCACGACCCTATCTATGCCAATGCTGAGATCGCTTGGGCTAGTAAGGATAAGAGTGACCCAATGCAATCAACGTATCTTATCGGTCTTTCATACAAGCAGATAGGCGCTATGGATAAGAAGAGAATTATTAATTACGCCAGGCGCTTGAAATGGTTACCGCGCATCGTGTATACAGGCTTTGTTATTTTATTGGCAGGGTTTATTATTCTTGCTGGATATCATATTAAGGCGCGACGAGACAATAAGATACTCTTGGATAAGCTCGTTTCTGTGTCTGAGATAAAATCTAATCTTGAGAAGGGCTTAAACGAGAAGAGAGTGCGCATAGAGATGCTCGAATCTAAATCGATTAGCAGCAGTCAGCAGATAGAATCTCTTAAGAGCCAGATTGCTGGTGTTCGAACAAAAACAGGCTCTGAAAGCCAGAGGTTGAAGAGTTCGCTTAAAGAGGCGCTTACTCAACAGGAAGAGCTCCAGCTTAGCCTTGCGAAGGTATCGAAGGAGAGATTAATAGTTCAAGATATAGCTCGAGAGCGCATTGAAAATCAACTGAGTGAAATTAACGCGAGAATAGATCTGTTTCAGGTCGAGTTAGCGCAAGTTGGTAAAAAAGGAAGAACCCAGATAGATGCATTGGAAGAGAAGATAAGGTTTCTTGAAAGCGAGAACCTGGTTCTTAAAGATGATATTGTTCTGGCTAGGCAGGGAGAGCTTACATTAGAAGAAGAGCTTGCTAACATAAGATTTAATAATACTGATTTAGAGAAGTCGAGCGTTGACAATATAATCGAGTGGATAAGATCACACCAGGTAAGCAAGACAGGTCTTGTATTGAGCTTTGAAGGAGATGAGAAATTAAAAGACTATGGTTTCACATATGATCAGGCGCTTGCCTGCCAGCTCTTTCTTTTAACAGGTGATAGTAACCGCGCAAAATCAGTATTGGATTTTTACAAGAGTGATGCCGAGAATGAGAAGGGCCTCTTCTATAACGCTTATGATGTTAAGACCAGCACCCCTATCGAGTACAATGTGTGCACAGGCCCAAATATTTGGCTCGGCCTCTCAATATGCCAGTATACTAAACAGACCAAAGATAAACAATTTCTTCCTATTGCTGAAAGAATAGCAAGCAATGTGATTAAGCTGCAGGCAGGCTCTGATGATGGCGGGATCAAAGGCGGGCCTAAACTTTCATGGGTGAGCACAGAGCACAATCTCGATGCGTACGCGTTTTTTAATATGTTGTTTAAGCTGACAGGCGAGGAGAAGTATAAAGATTCCACAGCCCTCTCTTATCTGTGGCTCAGTGAAGTAGGGTATGATTCATCAGAAGGCAGGTTCCTCAGAGGCAGAGGAGATTCAACAATAGCAACTGATACATTCTCATGGGCTATCGCCTCAATAGGCCCTGCCAAGCTGAAAGCCGATGGTATGGATCCAGATGGAATAATGGAGTTTGCTGAGAAAGAGTGCAGGGTCGAGACGATCTTCCAACGCCCCGATAAGAAGAGCGTTAAGGTGGTTGGTTTTGATTTTTCAAAACCTGAAAATATTGCGCGCAATGGTGTTATCTCAACAGAATGGACCGCTCAGATGATAGTTGCCTTTAAGATTATGGCCGACTATTATAAAGAAGAGGGTTATATAGATAAGGAGAAGATATACCGTTCCAAAGCGGAGTATTATTTAGCTCAGTTGAGCAAAATGGCTATCTCCTCGCTTTCACCAACAGGCCGCGGGAAGGGATGTTTTCCTTATGCGTCTAAGGCTAATATAAATACAGGTCACGGTTTTAGAGTAGCTGCGGGAGACAGGACAGGCTCTGTTGCAGCAACGATCTATTATCTATTTGCTTATTACGGGTATAATCCTTTATCATTTGAATAAAAAAAGAAAGAACCATGAACAGACAAGTAAAATATCATATCAATAAAAATGGCGACTTTATAATCGACAATTATAATTTAGCGAAACCTTTTTCTAGTTTCTTCCCAGGTATAGCCGGCGTTTGGGGTGTTCCTATGTGGGTCTTCTATGTAAATAGAGGCCAGGCGATAGCGTCCTTTGGCATAAAGGACAAGGACCACCCGATCATGGAATTTCAACCAGCCAATAAATCCTATTATCTGACCCCTGTTGTTGGATTTCATACATTCATCAAGGACCTCTCAAGTAAAAACCCCATCTTTTATGATGCCTTTTCAAGTGGCGCGAATTCAAATAGATTTGATATTAACAACAGGATGATCATAAATTCTCATGAGTTGCAACTCATTGAGACAAACAGGACGATGGGGCTTGAGGTTGATGTAGAATATTTTTCGATCCCTAATGATAACTTTGGCGCCTTGGTGAGGATGGTAACGATACGCAACCTCTCAAAGAATAAGAAAGACATAGATATACTAGACGGCATGCCTCAGATCATGCCATATGGCGCAAGTAACATGTTCTTAAAGCACCTATCAAGAACCATAGAGGCGTGGATGGATGTTGAAAACCTTGATCACAAGATTCCATTTTTACGTTTGAAGGTTGATCCGACAGATAGGCCACAAGTTGTGCATATACAGCAGGGGAATTTTTACCTAAGTTTTGATAACGATGGTCTTATAAAACCGATAATGGTTCCAGAGCTGATATTTGGAAAGGCGAATGATTTTACTTACCCGTCAGCATTTCTAGAGAGCGCTAATTTCCAATTCCCTGACAAGCAGATCA
Organism: Candidatus Omnitrophota bacterium; assembly: GCA_042577545.1. Taxonomy (GTDB): domain Bacteria; phylum Omnitrophota; class Gorgyraeia; order JABMRG01; family JABMRG01; genus JBHPDT01. Next base: position 2,972 of record JBHPDT010000008.1, read on the forward strand.
CAAATACCAAAACCGCATGCTGCATGAACCGCGCCAAAGTTAGAATTAAGCCGCGCGGTGAATATAAGCTCTATTCCATAATAGGCAACATGGATAGTCTGGATAAATTAAGAACAAACGCCAAGCGCATCTCAAAGGTCTCATACCTTAATAAGAAAAGGCGAGAGAATAAAGAACTGATCTCTTCTATCCAGTCAAACGTATTTACTAAATCTTCATCTGAAAATTTCGATTATTACTGCGCGCAGAATTTCTTAGACAATGTGATGCGGGGAGGGTACCCGTTGACTATTAAACATCCGGCCGGCGCGACCAACATGCAGGTCTTTTCTCGCAAGCATGGTGACCTTGAACGTGACTATAATATGTTTCTTATAGAGCCAACGTATTTTTCTCAAGGAAATGGCAACTATAGAGATGTAAATCAAAATAGACGATGCGATGTCTGGTTTAACCCAGAGCTTAGAGAAGAAGGCATATTTGCGTTCTTTAACTTAGTTCAGACCGATGGATATAACCCGCTGGTCATAAGACCGGATAGATTTAGTTTTAATCAGGACTACAGTGTGCTGATAGATCTGCTCAGCCGCGCTGATGTAAAGAAACTCAAAAAGATACTTAAGGATACCTTTACGCCGGGCGAGCTCTTCTTATTTATTGAGAGCAATGGGATCTCTCTGCGACGCAGGAAAGAAGAGTTTCTGGCTATTATACTAAGTTCGTCTTGTAAGAGCGCTCAGGCAGTTCACGGAGAGGGTTTCTGGAGCGACCATTGGCATTATTCTCTCGATCTTCTTGAGAGTTATCTAGGAATTTATCCGGAAAATCTGCGTTCATTATTGCTTGAGAGACACGAGTTTACCTACTTTGATAACGCGCATGTAGTGCGTTCTCGCGATCAGAAATATGTTTTAAAGGACGGCGCGGTATATCAGTTTCACAGCGTTGTTGAGGATCACAAAAAAGCCGCTCTTATTAAAAAGAGATCCTCTTCTGCCGATACCTCAAGGCTCAAGAATGGCATGGGCAAGATCTACAGGACGAGTCTCCTTGTGAAGATGCTTACTATTATAGCTAATAAATTTGCTACCCTGGACCCGCAAGGCGTCGGTATTGAGATGGAATCGGATAAACCCAACTGGTATGACAGCTTAAATGGGTTACCGGGTTTATTGGGTTCATCGAGTTCAGAGACGTTTGAGCTTAAGCGCTGGATATTATTTATTACAGATAAGATTAAGGAGTTGGGGCTTGATGAATCCTTTACTATCGAATTGCCCGTTGAGCTTCACGCGTTGTTTAAGGGGCTTTCTGATATCTGCAAAAAGAGACTCGATGATCACAAGTTCTGGGATCAGACCCACACGTTAAAGGAAGTCTATCGTGAAAAAACTATCTATGGATTTGACGGCGCGCTAAAAGCAATTTCTATTACGCAGATCAAGTCTATTTTTAAGAATTTCCTAAAGAAGATAGATGGTGGGCTTTCCCGGGCTTATGATAAGAATTCCAAACTCTATTATACCTACTTTATTAATGAGGTGACAGAGCATGAAGTAGTCAACCATACAGAGCATCTCCAGCATGTAAAGGCGCTAAAATTTCAGCAGAAGCCCTTACCCCTATTTCTAGAGGGCATGGTACATTATTTGCGGGTAGTGAAAGATAAGGGCAAGGCAAGAGATATCTCCCGCGCCGTAAAGAAGAGCGTTCTTTTTGATAAGAAGCTGAAGATGTATAAGGTGAATAGTTCGTTAAAAGAGATGCCTGAGGAGATAGGGCGCACACGAGTTTTTGCTCCTGGGTGGCTTGAGAATGAGTCTATCTGGCTGCATATGGAATATAAGTATATGCTTGAGCTTATAAAGTCCGGTCTCTATGAAGAATTTTATTCTGATTTTAAGAATGTCTTTGTACCTTTTCAGGATCCAGCTAGATATGGAAGAAGCACATTGGAGAACTCATCATTTATAGCATCCAGCGCTTTCCCAAATGAGACATTGCACGGAAACGGATTTGTTGCTCGCTTAAGCGGTTCAACAGCCGAGTTCATTAATATTTGGCTTATGATGTGCGTTGGAGATTCGCCATTTAAGCTCGACAAGGAGGAGAAGCTCTTTGTTGAGTTTAAACCACTGTTAGCGTCGTGGCTATTCTCAAACAAGGAAGAAGACGGATTTAAGAAGAATACATTCGCCTTTAAATTTTTAAATAAGACACTTATCGTATACCATAACCTTAAACGAAAAAATACGTTTGGTAAGAACGCCGCTAAGATAAGCAAGATTATCATTAAGCAAAAAGGCAAAAAACCCGTCACTATTAATTCATCTCAAATACCATATCCATATTCCCACGAACTCCGCAACAGCAACATCACCCAAATCGATATCACCCTTACTTAAGCGAATCTCTTTGCGGAAAGTGTCCCCTAGGTCTGGTCGCGTAAGTCATGCGCTCATTCATTTCCCTTGACTAAGTATTAGCTAATATGATATAAATTAGGTCTGCGTTTTTAGTTTCCCATAATAATATTAAAGGAGAGGTTTGCATATTATGAATCTAAAGAAGTATGGACATTTTTCAAAAGATGGGCTTGAGTTTATTGTTACTAATCCAGAGACTCCACGGCCATGGATCAACTATCTAACCAACGAAGATTATTGCGCGATCATATCCCACAATGCAGGAGGATATAGCTTTTATAAGGACTGCAGGAGCGATAGGATATTGCGATGGAGTCCAGAGAACTGGCATTTTGACAGGCCCGGTAGATACATATATGCCCGTGATAAGGATTCTAAAAAATCCTGGGCAGCATCATACCAGCCGATGCGTAAGAAGGAGTTCTCATTTTATGAAGCGCGCCATGGCTTAGGTTATACGATCACCAATACAACTTACAATGGCATAAATATAAAGATAACCTTTTTTGTGCCAGAGCATGATACATGTGAGGTCTGGCTTGTTAGTGTTACCAATACGACAAACAAAAAAAGAAACCTTGAGTTATATCCATATGTTGAGTGGTTGACAGGTGATTATCACGAGGAGCTTCGTTACCGCAATATCATGAACCTTTATAATAGGGTCTGGTATGACAAGCCGCATAAAGCTATATTTGCTAAGAAGACCGCGTGCTGGGCCGGGATGAATATCAAGCCTTTTCAGTATCGTGATTTTTTAGCGTCCAGTTTACCTATCGCGGGATACGCTACGCAGAAAGATGATTTTTTAGGACATAGCAACACTGAAGAGACGCCAGATGCTATTATAAATGGAACTTTTAAGAATTTTGAGTTTACATCTGGTGAAGATTCAATAGGCTGTCTAAAGCATAATATCTCACTATCTCCCAAGGCTTCTAAAGAGTTTACTGTGGTTGTTGGGCAGACAAATAAGGATAATAATATCGCCCAGCTTCTGAACAAATACCGCAGCGTAAAAGAATCTAAGAAAGAGCTAAGGAAGGTTCAGGTCTTATGGCAGAAACGCATATTAGATAATATAAACATAGAAACTCCTGATAAGGAGTTTGATCGCATGATGAATATATGGGTCAAATACCAGGTCTATATATGTAACTTCTGGTCGCGATCCCCAAGCTATTATCATGAAGGAGGCGGTGGAAGAGGTTATCGCGATTCATGCCAGGATGCTGAATCGATCATGTCTGTTGATACAGATCACGCTAAGAGAAAGATTCATCGCATAGCGTCATTAATAAGACGTGATGGAACATCAGCTCCAGGTTATTCTGATACAACAGGGCCTGCTAAACATCGTCCAAACAAAGACCACCCTGTCTGGCTGACTTATACTGTAGCCGCTTATATTAAAGAGACCGGCGATAAATCAATATTGCAGGATTACGCGCCATACCTTAAAGACAAGTGGATTGATGGTTGGGAGGTTGACGTAAATTTTAAAGGTGACGCATCGTGCGACGGAGAAGGTACGATATTTGAACATCTCCAGAAGAACTTAGATTATACCTTTAATGATGTTGGCCCAAAAGGTCTGCCCCTAATTGGACACGCTGATTGGAATGACGCGATAGACGCCGCAGGTATTAAACTTAAGGGTGAGAGCGTTTGGCTTGCGATGGCCCTGGTGCGCAGTCTTAAGATATTAGCTGAATTAGCTTTTTTAATCAGTAAGAAAGAAAAGTCGGACGAATTTTTGCATAAGGCAAAGACTATGCAGGATAGGATAAATGATATCGCATGGGATGGCAACTGGTATAAGAGAGGGTTCACAGATGGCGGCCATGTGTATGGTTGTAGCGCGAATAAAGAGGGAAAGATCTATATAAACGCGCAGTCGTGGTCGATACTCTCAGGCGTTGCTGATGAGACCAGACGCAAAAAGATTCTTAAGTCTGTTGATAGATATCTAGACGGGCCCCATGGTATAGCGCTCTTTTCCCCGGCCTATTCAAAATGGGACAGTAAGCTTGGCCGAATAAGTATGTTTGCTGAAGGAACAAAAGAGAACGCTGCTGTATTCTGCCATGCTGTAACATTCCAGATCGTTGCGGAATGCATGTCAGGCAGAGGCACTAAGGCCTATGAAGCTATGAAAAAGATTATGCCGTCCGCGCAGAAGGATTACGATCTATACAAAACAGAGCCATATGCATTTGCTGAATATCTTGTTGGGCCGGGCCATCCGTATCTTTATGGAGAGGGCGCATTTACTTGGATTACTGGAAACGCTGGATGGAATTATATTGCCGCAACCGAATGGTTGCTTGGCGCGCGAAGAGAATATAGCGGATTAAGAATAGATCCATGCATTCCAAAGGCCTGGAAGAAGCTTAAGATCACTAGAAAGTTTCGAGGCGCAAAGTATAATGTAGTTGTCAAAAACCCCAAGGGCGTTGAAAAAGGGGTGAAGAGAGTAATTGTTGATGGCCAAGAGATTGATGGCACATTAATATATCCGCATTCTGATGGCAAGACCCACAAAGTCGAAGTTCTTATGGGGTAGTTATCCGCTGCCATTCCCGCGGAAGCGGGAATTTAAGAAAGTGGACCCTGTTTTGGTGAAATTATAACAAAAATTGTGCTCAGGCCTGGTACCTTTAGGACCGTCCCCAATTGTGCAGATTCCACTTGACTTTAGACCTATGTATTGTATAATATGTAGTATATAAATCCTTCCAAGACGTTCTTTTTCTGTTTTGACCTTTATGAGATATTCGGTGGCGGCATTATTAGCGAAGTTTTATAAAAAATTAAAAAAAGATTGAAAAAGCTTGACAAAAGGCCCTATATATGATATACTTTTACCATAGAAAGTAAGTTTTACTTTCCATAACTACTTTTAGCTGTTATATAAAGAAGCAAAAGGGCTAATACAAAAGGGGTATATCTGTATTATATACCAATCTATTATCAGTCTATTGAAATAGGTTCATTAATACTACATTTAATGAAGGAGGTGATATACTAGGCTGCATATCAAAAAAATTCTGGAATAAATTAACTACAAATAGTGTTCTAATAGCAAAGCCTTAATTGAAAGGAGGCAGTAAGATGGAAAGGTTATTTAAACTAGTAGAAGCAAAATCTAGAGGAAAGGAGGGAAAAGCAATGAAAAAGTTAATCGCATTAACAATAGCTGTTCTGTTTGTATTCAGTACAACAGTGCCAGCGAGCGCATTTACGACAGATGCAACCAAGATACTCAACGCAGAAGCTGATCTTGAGACTGGCGTACCAGATCTAAAGGTAATGTCAAATCCTGTACTCAGGGACAAGACTACCAATGCTGTAGTTGCTGGAAACACTGTTGCATGGTCAGCTGAAGCTGGTAAGATCTGGAAGGTAGCTAATCAATATGTAGAGATCGGTTATCAGGCTAATCTTCCTGGTTGGGGAATTCAGGTATTCACCGACAATATGTCAGGTGCAGCAAATCCTGAATGGGTTGAGACCCCATCTGATCCAGCAGGGCTTCGTAAGGATACACCAGCTGGGCTTATCGGAGATGAATCTGATAATATCAACTTCATGACAATACCGATGGCTTGGAAGGCATTCCCAGGCGGAGAAGGAACAGATGGCAGACCTACGTATTCAAATGGCGCTACATTTGGTACAACAACAGACTATAAGGTCAACTATACTGATCCTAAGGAGCGTGTATTTGGTGATCCTTCAGATGATGACACGGATTTCTACACCGAGTTGTATCAGTATTCACCGAATGCTGCTTTACCAGCACCGGATCTATTTGGAAAATACTGCTTTGTATTGGACAAAGGATCTGAGAAGTGGGTAGATCTTAATAGCAACGGAGTGGTAACCGCAAATGAGATCGTGTCTGCATGGTCAGATGGTGCTGATGCTAATACAACAGTCAACTTTCTTGGTTCAAGCACTTGTACGCTGGACGCAACTGGATCATTCTTCTTTAGGGATACAGCAGCAAGCCCTATCTACGTTGCTTTAGCAGCAAAGATAGCAGCAGGAACCATAAAGTCGACATATAGTACTAACACACTTACATTAGAACTATATCACGAATAATTGCAGAATATCTTTTCTGCTTAATCTGATATAGTCCTTTTTAAGTATAGATAAGGTATTCTGCAGCCGGATTATAAGCATATGCCGGCTGCAGAAGACGCTTGTTGCTATGTCTCTGGCTGCAGAATCTCTTTCTATATATGAAAAGTATGTATAAGTACTATCTAAGGAGGTAGTGTAACTAAATGAGAACCACTGTTAAAAAGCTTATGATCTGCGCAGCTGCGTTAATAGCCATATCTTTAAATGCAGCTTCGGCAGCGGCTCAGGGATCAGGTGAGACGACAATAAATCAGATCGTTTCAGCTGCTTCTGGATCTGCGGATCTTCAGGTTAGAATCTATAATTATACGACTGATACGTATGATTCTACGATTACCTGGAGTAATGTGGATCTCTCTGTGTCTCGAGGCTGGATCTTAGCTGATCAGTGTCTTGAGATTACACACACCTCCCCAAACCCCAAATGGGGGATTCAAGTCTATACAGACAACGAACACAACACACTTCCAATACAATCGTATACAGGAGCAGGAGATCCAGCAGGGCTTATCGGTCAAACGACGACTGGACAGGCATTGTCGACAGCGTGGTTGGCGTTCTCTAATTGGAATCCAGGTAATCCTATTCCAGAGGCGCCGCTTCTTACTCCAGATGGATTAGGATTTAGCGGCGGCGCATGGCATTTCTTAAAGGATAAGAATACACCTGATAATCCTGATACACCCGATGATGATGAGTCATTCCAGGATGGCGCTGAGTATGTTACAGTCTGGAACCAGAAGGGTGTAGCAACGAGTGATACAATGAGAACCGGTAACCCGCCTAAGGTATATCTATTTATTTCAGCTAATTTTGCTCAAGCTACTAAGCAGAAATATAAGAGCAGCAGCTTTACGTTTGAGCACTTTACTGACGCAACCCTAGATCTCTTTCCGTTCTATCTTTATAAGGATGGAGCCCCTGCTATACAGTTATCCTATGAGTTCTTAAGCGCTCAGATGGATAAGTATTTTGGAGGAGAGAAAAAACGTCTTCTGGAGAGTTATTCCCAGCCTTATCCGCCAAGAGCGGCTGACCCCAATGATAATCTTTGGAGTGTGGCATTTACCTATGATAATGCCTTGGCGATCACAGCGTATCTTGCGCGCCCAACAGATGATAATCTTGCGAGGGCTAAGATCCTGTGTAAGACATTAATATGGCTTCAAGGTAATGATCCAAAGGCAGACGGGCGTTGGCGTGATGCCTATAACGCGACATTACCATTTTCTGGTACTACAGTTCCTCTTTCTGATGCGTTCTTCCAGACATCATGTACCGGCAATGTTGCATGGACCATATGCGCCATGGCTCAGTATTATAAGAATTCGGGAGATACTGATTTAGTATTTATGAATCAGATCCTAGATTCAATAAAGGAAGCTGGTGAGTTTGTCCATAGCAACTTCTTCGATAGTGGACAGTCAGGATACTTCTTCGGGTTTGATGTAGCAGATACGCTGCAGAGTAGTAAATCAACAGAGCATAACATAGCTGCCTATGTAGCGTTTGCGCATCTCTATGATATAACCCAAGAGTCGAAATGGCTTACCAGGGCTAATGATGCCAAGAGCTTTGTTGAGAATGTTGCGTGGGATGCCTCGGCAAAACGCTATATAATAGGCTTGACCCCTGCCGGTAATCCAGATGTTAATATAATCGCAGCTGATGCTAATCTCCTGTCAACCCTAGCGATAGCCAATCAGGCAAGAATAGATGACGCGGTAGAATATACGGTAGAAAACCTGTACTTTGAAGATGCAAGCACACGGCTTGAGGGCATAGATTATGGATATCATACCTCTCAGTCCCCTGCTTCGCCTGACGGGATATGGTTTGAGGGAACAGCTCAACTTGCTGCCGCGTATAAGGTCTTAGGCTTCCGCGGCTTTGTTGATAAATCAGATGAGGTCCTAGATTGTATTAAGCGCGCCCAGCACTGGGCTGCTAATACTAATTTTAGCGGTATTGTGGCAGCTTCAAAGACATTTGCCCAAGGCGGCCTTACAACAGGCCTTGGTTGGAAGTATTTTGCGTCACCACATGTTGGGGCAACAGCGTGGTATGCTGGCGCGTATCTAAACTACAACATGTTATGGGGTACGTCTCTTGAAGAAGAGGTACCAGTACCTGGTCAGGGTAGGTCATTTACCCAAGATCCGAACTTATTGATAGATTCTAATGAATATCTAAATAATCACTATTATACATCAGGTTTTGACAACTATAGACCAGGGGTATTAACTGTTGATAGAAGATATAAGAACAATCCTTACTCAGGTGATACATGTATTAAGATAGCTTGGAGCGGTGAAGGAGGAGGCGATGGTTGGCGGTGGGCAGGCCTATACTGGCAGGAGCCGGAGAATGAATGGTCAGGAGGCCCTGGCAAGGGATATGATATAAGGGATGCTAAGATATTGGCATTTCGGATCAGAACAGACGCATTCAGCTTAGTTGGTAGCGGAACAGTAAGGGTACGATGCTGTATGGGATATGCGAATGACTCATCAGGACGGAATCCGCCAGATATTCCACCAAATTATCCACTGCAGTGGCGTACACTAACTACAGATTGGCAGTTGTTTGTAGTACCGCTTTTAGGAGCAGATATGTCACATGTCTCCAATGGTTTGACATTGATAGTAAATGATGAAGATGAAAATGTATCGCGTCCTGATAAGAAGATGAATATATATATAGACGATATAATATATAATACATATTAAAGAAAGGGTAATCTAATGAGAAGCAAGAGATTGTTAGCAGGTATAGGAGTTTTATCCGCGGCACTATTTCTTACCTCAAGCTGTGCTATAGCGGATATAGCTTTAGCGCCATTAACGAGGACAATCCAACTAGCGCAGGAGGAGTCAAAAGAGGTTATATATAAGGTTGCCAATAGGAGTGATCAACCTATCGCATTAGATATAAGCGCCAGGACCTGGTTTACTCTTCCTGAAAACTCACAGATAGATATAAAAGATTGGTTAAATCTGGATACAGCAGCATTAAATCTTAAACCGGATGAAGAACGAGATATATCTTTTACCGTTACTGTGCCTAAGGATGCAAAAGGCGAGTTAGCTTCAATGATATATTTTGCGCCAAAACGTCAAGAAGGCCAGATGATAGGTACAAGTTACGGCGTGTCATTATATATCTTTATAAAAGGAACTGAGATAGTCGATCCGCAGATAGGGGACGCGACTATAGCCAGGAATGACAATAAGACATATGTTACAGTTACGATCAACAATAAGGGGAATGTCCATTTCAGGCCTGTGGTAAAAGCAACAGTTAAAGTGGGCGATACGTTTGAGGAGAAGATAGACCTTCCGTTTGGAAAACCTATCTTCGGTGGACAGAATTTTACGTTTGTAAAGGAACTAGATAAGGAATTGCCCGAAAAGGGAGAATGCATAATTGAGGCATCCTGTAATTATGGAAATGATGAGGCCTCATTAGTAGAGAAGGTCTTTACCATAACATTGGATAGTGTTAAGGAATAAGAATAAGGAAAGAAGTTATGTTAAATAGTATAAGAGAGAAATCAGGTATCCTGCGAATATTAAAAAGAGCGGGACTCGTATGCGTAATAGCGTTAATCGCTCTTGTTGTAATGGGAACCTCTTTCTCTTATGCTGTTGTGACTTCTCAGTCAGTACGGCTTTCAGCCACCTTTGTTGTGCCTGATGATGAGGACTCAAATGGCGACGGTGTTCCTGATTATTGGTACGATACATATGGCTTAGATCCTACTGACCCTGATGTTGGTGACCAGGATCCCGACAAAGATGGCATAAGAAGCCGTGAAGAGTATCGAATGGATACAGACCCAACCTCATCTAATAGCGGTATTGTGGCAGCTATTCTCGCTTCAGCTCCTTCGGGCGGACCTCAACCTCTCGATATCCTCTTCAACTCTACTGTAAGCGGGAATACCTATCAGATAGCAAGGTATGAATGGGATTTTGATGGCAACGGTACCTATGATCAATGGTCATATGCTTCTGAAGGAAGCGCTGTTACATACAGATTTACAGCAAGCGGTATATACAATGTTACCTTGCGAGTTACAGATGTGATGGGTAATGTCGGCATAGCCAAACAGACGATCAACATAGGTGTTAACAGCGGTCTATCACCGCCAACAGCTACCCCTGCCTTAAGCTTTGCTGATTTAGCAGTACCGACAAAACTTAGACTCGATGCGACAGCCTCTGATGATGAGGGTATAGCAAGATATCAATGGGATACTACCGGAAACGGTGAATATGATATATCGCAGAAGAACTCAGCTAATATAATTAAGAACTTTAATGAGATAAGATCAAGATCTTTCAATGCCATGCTTAAGGTAACAGATACAGATGGATTAGCCGCGACAGCATTTGTTGGCATTACTACCGACGCGTCTGGATGGAAGAATTCTCCGTCCAGGCCTCAGGTGTTACTCAATGACGTTATTATTCACGCCAATGTTGGCGTGCCCGTCTCTTTAAGTGGCTATGGCGCGCCTCCGGTAGGATATGCCAAGAAGCTGGAATGGGACTTTGAAGAAGATGGTGTGTTGGATTGGTCATCTTCGATAGACAGCGATACGTGGAATGGTCGCGCGGATGTTATGCATACATATGGCGCGCCTGGATTATATCGCGCGGTACTCAAGGTACACACAGAAGCCAATGTATCCGCCTCAGACAGCGTCTTGATAATTGTCTCAGCTAATGGTATACCTCCTAAGGCAAATGCGACAGTATCCTATAGAAGCAATAGTGACCTTGTAGAGGTAAATGATAATTTACCTATTAGCGCGCGATTCGATCACTCTATAAGTAACGGCTCTATCCAAAAGTATGAATGGGACTTTGATGGAGATAAGGCCATAGACTTTACCACAACCAGCTCAAGCGAAGAGGCTGTCTATCACTACAAATACCCTGGATATTATGTGGCCAGTCTTAGGGTTACTGATACAAATGGCCTTGTAGATACATTCTATATACCTGTATTTGCCTACTACCCTTCAAGCTATAGCAGTTTTATAAAACTGCCGGATGCAGACTTAACTGTTGCTGGAAACGCTGTGACCGTATTATCAGAGGTCTTGCCTGATGACTCTGGCGTGAGTAGCGTAATGTTCCAGCATAGGAGAGAAGGGGATGTTGATTGGATAGATATAGGTCTTGGGGTTGAGGTATTATCTTATCTTGTGAACTGGAACACCATAGGGCTTATCGATGGGCAGAGATATGAACTCAGGGCTATTGTCAATGGTATTGATTCAAGCGCTTTCGAATCGACTTCAATAATTGTTGATAATAGTGTTGCTACACCAGACATATATGAGTGGGATAATGGTACCCACAAGAAGATATTGCAGATAAGCGATGATAAGCCAAACCTTATAGTTCTCCCTAACGGCGCTACAATAGAGATCCCTATCGGCGCTTTAGACGGGGTTGGCGGTATACATCAACTGACTATTACAGAGGTTTCAAGCACAGGAGCTGAGATAGGTATTGCCATAGATATAGATCTTCAGGGAGGCGATAATCTCCTTAAAGATGTGATTATAAATATACCTTATGATGATGCTGATAATAACGGCGTAGTAGACGGTACAACCGTAAATGAGATCGACCTTGTGGTTAAGTGGTTTAACCCAGATACGAATGAGTGGGAACCTTTATATGATTCTATTGTATATACACAGGAGAATTTTGTATCAGCGAAGATAGACCACTTTAGCTTATTTGGGCTAGGTTCACTATTCTTTGGTGGTGGAGGCGGCGTTGCAGGCGGTGGAAGCGCCTTTGCAAGTACTGGCGGCGGCGCAAGCTTCTGCTTTATCGCTACAGCGGCATACGGATCTCCGATCGCTGATGATGTTATGGTACTAAAAGAGTTTAGAGATGAACTCCTTATGCCTAATGTATTTGGACGCTCATTTGTAGCCAGCTACTATCGTTATAGTCCTCCTGCGGCGAAATTTATTGAGGATAAACCTACGCTTAGGGCGATAGTCAGATGGATGCTTAAACCTATTGTGAAGTTCGCGGAAAGTAAGGTGAAATGAGATGAAGAGACCTTATCTTATACCAGTAGTTGCTATTTTGGGCATCTTCCTGCTATCAGTAGGCGTGAGTTCAGAAGCAGCTCAAAGCTATTCTGCGAATAGTCTTTCCGCATCGAACCTTAAATTAAAGGGAACACTCTTTAATAGGTCCTTAAGCCCCGTAGCTATAATAGAGGATACGCGCAGTGGCCAGGTTGCTATGTATGAGCTTGGTGATATGCTTGAGGACTTAAAGATAGTGCATATCTCACGCGGTGAAGTGATGTTTGAGACAGAAGCTGGAGAATATCAGCTATCATTTAGAATGGGTGGAGTAAGCCAGCCAAGATCTTCTAGCACAGCAAACAACGACTGGTATAGTATAACCAGAGATGGCAATATATTTACTCTTGATAAAGCTACTATATCAGAAGCTATCAGCAGAGCGGCTGAGCTCATGAGAGATGTTAGCGTTAAGCCGTACTTCTTAGATGGAAAGAGAGCGGGCCTTCTGGTCTCAAGACTAAACTCTAAGGGCGTGCTTAATGAGATAGGCATCCAGCCCAATGATGTTGTAAAAACTGTCAATGGACATAAGCTTAATAGTCCTTATCAGATATTCAACGCATATAAGAAGCTCAAGGATAACCCTGAGTTTAAGGTCCAGGTATTAAGAAATAACAACCCTACCACATTAACCTATAAGGTGAAGGGCTGAAGATAAATCAGAACACATATAGTGTATTTGCGGACGGCGGTACCCATTACGGATATAAAGGCGAGTTCATAGTCAAGAAGAGCTATGAATATAGTGATGATTATTGATAAGATAGCGGAAGATATAAAAAAGTGCATATTTAGCAAAAATAATATTGATACCACTATATAATTGTGTTATTCTTTTTTTGTAAGGTATATACTCGATGAAACTCGGTGGGCGAGCTAAGGAGAGTGGTATATGCTCTCCTTTATTTTTTCGGGTAGTTGGGACCGTATATTATGATGAGAAGATATATTAATAGTATAATAGTGATTCTGCTTATAGCCTTTACCCTCTCCATAGTGGAGAGCGCGCAGGCTAAGAGCAAGATCTCTGCCACTACAAGTCAATATAAAAATTCCTACAAATATTATATGGAAAAGGGCCAGGATGATCTCGATGAGGGCTATTATGAAGCAGCCCTAGAGTCTTTTAAGAGAGCGCTATCTGTTGTGCCCAGTTCTTCCCAAGCTAGGGCTAAGATTAGATCGATAAGAAGGGAACTAGAGATACAGAGCGATCCCCTTCTTGCCCGAGCGCGCAAAAGCGCGATTGAAAGGGCTTTAGAGAAACTGAACAGTCAACCAGCAGAGGACTTTAAGCGCCAGACCCACTTTAAGCTTGCTAAGAAAGAAGATATCTCAGATGCAGAGGAGATGAAGGAACCTGAATCAGATGAGAAGGAGATAAGTGAACCCGAAGAAGAGTATAAGGCCCCGGTTAAGAAGAAGTCCAGGAGACGGGTGGTGGCAAGCAAGCATGACGATGAAGAACCGGAATTGGTGAAAGATGAGATATCGCGAAGAACGCCCGAACCTAAGAAGAGAAAGAAGAAAGCGGTTGAAGAAGCCACTACGTTAGTTACGAGAGAATCTTATGTAAGGCCTAAGATCAAGATTGGGGAGGAGGAGATAAAACCTGCGAAAAGCGAATCCCAATCAAAGAAGAAAGATGATGAAGCCAAGCTGGTCCAGGATTATCCAACAAAGCATAGAAAAAAATCGAAATTCAGAATGCCGTCCTTTACCCACGATCATCGAGAGTATGCAGATCTCCATAAATTCAATGACGGCATAAACGAGAAGATACAAGAAGGCGGCGACTCTCTGAATGAAGGTATTGAGCCAACCCATGTTAGTGGAGAATATCGTGTCGGCTTTGGCGCTACAGAGGATGATTTTATATGGAAGGACGCTAATGCCGACCATTATGGAGTGCCTGGGGACGCGAATTTTAGATACCTATTCGGTCGCGACCGTCATAATACATATGATAAAGAGGTCTATTCTAGATTAAAGGTTGATATAGACAGGCCTATTACCGATAATCTAAAGACCTACAACCAGATCGTGATCGATCCATGGACATTTGTAGGCACAAAGAGGGTCTTTATAGCTGGTAGAAATGGTGATAATGTAGAGCTCGATCTAAAATACTGGTCTAATACAAGAAGGACTCTAAATGAGACCTATAGAACAGAGCGCGGTGATATCGTCAATGTCGGGGAGAATAAGATTATAGATGGCGAGACATCTCACGCAAGGTATCAAGGTCTTGTGGATTGGGGCTCTAATCAGTTTACTCTTCCTGAGGGCATTGAGATAGACAGGCAGTATGTACCATGGCGTAAATCATGGGTAGAGTATAATGATGAGCCATATAAGGCCAAGGTCTTTTTTATGTCAAATCAGGACGAGGCCATAACCTCAAACGACCCCATGAAGTTATCTAACAACAAGCTCTGGTGGGAAGAAAGCCCATGGCTCGATACTTATGAGCCTAGCCGCGTATTTGAGCGAAACGGCACATCTGGCCCCGCGGATTACGGTTATAATACCAGGGAACCTGTAAAGAGAGGCCAGTGGATAAGAAACCAGTCATTTATCGCAAGGGATAGTGATCAGGAGCGTCTGACATTCTTAAGGGGCGCGTCTTTTGGCGCTGAGTTTGACAATGGTACATCTGTAGAGGCAACAGCCGCGGTCCCTAGAAACCTTTGGGATACCTATGATCAGGCCACCAGTATACCAGCCGCCCTTAGAGTTGATGCCGTGCCGATCACAGATAACCTGAAATTAGGCGGTCTATATACCTTAAAGACAGGCTTTAGGCATAACTCTGTTGAGGCATATAATAATGTTGTCTCTCTCGATGGAGCGTATAAGCTTTTTGAAAATACGGATATACTAGGCCAGGCAGCGGTAAGTAATATGCATACAAAAGAGGCTATAGGCTATGATAATAAGTTTACAGGATACGCTTCTAAGGTCGGTGTAAATAATAGAGGGCCCTTAAGCAATGTAACCGGCGGCTCTGGTGATAAGTATGAACTTGGCGCTTCTATTACACACATGGATGACAAATTTGTTCCAGGCCTATCGAGCTACAGGTTTACAAGAAAAGATCTTGAGTTTACAAAACATATATATTTTGATGATATCAATCCAGAAAATACGAACAATATAGCAGGTGATGGTGTCGATGTTGGAAGAAACGCTATAAATGTCAATGCCAAAGCGGAGTTTCCTGATAGTAAGGTAGATACGAGATTTGATTTTAGAAATGTCCATACTGATGGCGGAAGTTATGTAGAGAGCGCCTACAGGGGTGAAGTAGCATACAAGCCAACATCGAAGCTGAGCTTAAAGGGCCTTATATATTATCTTGATCTACCAGATACTATAGAAAATGTAGACCCCCTTATAAATGCCAAGAGCTCCTATAGCGCTTTTTCAGATTATTTCGCGTATGAGGATAGATGGCTTCAGAATACCTCTATAGTCGGTGGTGAAGATCCATCGATCGGTACTATCTCCGCAGGCTTAAAATACGACTTCTTCGACTATCTTACAGGAGAGGGCATCTTTGAGGCTACCAATGACCCGAAGGATTTTCCAAGAGGTCTTCTTAATAACGCCTTTGTAACAGATACCTTTAGGGACGGCATAATCTGGGATAGCATAACACCATTGCTCTGGAACCAGGGCGCATTTGGCTTGCCACCATATGGATATTATGGTATATATAAGACTAAGTTTATATATGAACCATTCGACCCGCTAAAGATAACTCTGAACTATGTCTATAATGAGAATAAGTATGCTATGCCGGTGGATGATAACTCAACCCACCATGGGGTAGAGTTTGAGTATAAGCCAAGCAATAGGCTTAAGCTCGGTTTCTTATATCAGTATAGCCGCCAGATAGATCTCTATAAAGAGTTTGTTACAAATGAAGGTCAGAATTACGATGGACACCACAACATATTCGGCTCACTGGATTATGAGTTAAATAATAACCAACACCTTAGCCTGATGTTCGGTGAGTATGTAGGATATCCATCCAGCTATCCGGAAGAGTACGGCGCCATAGGACCGCTGGATACACGCCACATTATTAGAGTGGCTTACAGCGGTGACTGGGGAAATCCACAGCATAAGAAGCTGGATCCGGTTGGCAGTTTTAGGCCTTTAGGTGAGTTTAAACCCGGGATTCCTGGGGCGACATTTGTATCAAATATTTACGGAGGTTTTGCGAAATATACATCAAAGGCTGACGTGGCAGCGGTCGATTCAGAGTGGGATAACTATCTTGCTAAGATAGATTTTGGCATGGACTTCTATGATAAAGAGGAGTGGGAAGGCGGATTAAAGGTTGGGCTTCTTGGCGCGCTTGAGGATGTTGAGAGATGGCGGATTGAACAAACAAGGGATTTCCAGAGAAACAGAATGGATTACAGAGGAGCGGATGTTGACGCTAATATAGGTTGGGCATTGAATCCGTCGCCTTATAAGTATATAACATTTACACCGCTTATCAATGCCGGATACAGACGTATAGAGTTCGATAGGCACAGATTCACGACATATGCGCCCGGAGTCAATGCGCTTGGTACAGTTGGTGAGAGGTTCAATGTATCTTTCTTAGGGTTAGGTGGTAAGGTAAATTATGACGCGAATGAGCAATTTGATATATATGGCGGCGGATATTGGGCGCCATTAGTATACACAGCTACTGACGGCGATGCTGTTGGAAGAGTATCATCAAATAGAGGCAATATCTATCATGCGGAGGGAGGATGCGATTACGCGCTTACCGATAGATTTGACCTCAGTCTTGGTGGTTATTGGGATCTGCAGCATATAGACAGAGCTCAGAGGATAAATAACGGTATAGTTACTACC
This sequence comes from Candidatus Omnitrophota bacterium, assembly GCA_042577545.1. Classification (GTDB taxonomy): domain Bacteria; phylum Omnitrophota; class Gorgyraeia; order JABMRG01; family JABMRG01; genus JBHPDT01. The sequence goes on from JBHPDT010000008.1 coordinate 20,555, forward strand.
GAGCTTCCCGACAATAAATTAGAGAGTTTAGGCGTACGATTCGGCGGCCTCTACAGATTCTAAAAAGCCCTATTTTTTTTAAAAAAAGCTTGACAATATTGTGTTTATCTAGTATACTTTATACAACGCTTTAAAAATGTTAATATAAGGGTGAATTATGTGGTTGAAAAATTCGCAAAATTTTTGTCTCTTAAATAGATATATGAAGAGTATATATACTACTATATATATAGTAGTAATATTATTTTCATATAATATAGCACAGGCTCAGGAAGTAAATCAATCTGTTGATACCTTCTCAAGCTTCATGATTCCTGAGACATACGGCACAATAAGAGATAGTTACTTCTCCGGCAATAGCCGCGAGATCATCGTTCATATCCAAGACCTCCATTGCAACTACGATGCGCAGGTCTCCATATACAATATCATAAATGAACTTATAGATAAGTACGGTCTTAACCTTGTCACAGTAGAAGGCTCTGTTGGAAGGCTTGAGACAGCGCCGTTTTCTAGCTATCCTGATGAGAAGATAAAAGAGCAAGTAGCTAGATTTTTTGTTAAGACAGGTGAGATAGATGGTGCGGCTCTTGCTCATATTATGCATAAGTCAGGCTTCACATTCTGGGGCGTTGATGATACAAAGCTGTATGAGGATAATGTGGATGCTTACAAGGTCTCTCTTGATACGAGCAAGGCAAATGTAAAGTTCTACAATAATATGCGTTCTATCATTGATATGTTTAAAGATAAGGTATATTCGAAGGAGCTTAAAGAGTTCGATGATAATGTGAAGGCCTACAAGGATGAGACATTGGATTTTGCTGAGTATGTGACATTTATTGATGGTCTGATAAAAAGTAATGGTTTAAAAGATACGGAGTATCCGAACTTCTCCCGAATTAGAGAGGTGCTTAAGAAAGAGGCCCAGATAGATTTTATAGAGGTCGATAACCAGCGCTCTGAATATATAGATAAGTTAAATGAGATACTAGATAAGAATGATTTATCACAGCTTCTTGATAAGAGCCTATATTTTAAGGTCGGCAAGATATCCGCGCTAGAATTTTATTCATATCTTGAGCAGGTATCTATGCAGGAAGGTACACCTGAGATTTCAAAAGACTATGCCCAGTTGGCTATGTATATAGAATACTTGAAACTCTATTCAAATGTTGATAATATAAGGCTATTCAAGGAGATCGAGACCTTAGAGACTATATTAAAGGATAAGTTATTTACCAGTGATATTCAGAGAAAGATAGATAAACTCTCATATACTATAGATGTACTCAACGACCTTCTGAAATTAAAGCTTACCAAAGATACGCTCCAATTCTACAGAGATAATAGAAAAGACTTTATGACATCAAGCTTTATAAATTTCATAACTGAGAACGCCCCGAAACACGGCATTAAATATAAACTTGATCCATCGTTTAGAAAGATCGATGCGCAGATACCAAGCTTGGAGAGCTTCTATACGCTCGCTGAAGAGAGGGATAGTATCCTCGTCTTTAATACCATCGATAAGATGAAAGAGAAGCGGGCTAAGATAGCGGTTCTGGTCTCAGGTGGTTTTCATACCAATGGCATGACCAAGCTTTTAAAAGATAAAGGGATTTCGTATGTGGTTATCACCCCTAAGGTCGCGAAGCTTCAGGAGGATAATCCTTACACATCGGTACTTCTCGGTGAGAAGAATAATTTTGATAGATTCTATGATAAAATAAAAGAGAACAGAAAGACAAAAGGGAGGAAGTAGAAAATGAAGAAGATAAAGATTATAATTCTGGTACAGGTATTATTCTTAGTAGGAGCGCTTATATTCAGCACAAGCTCTCTCTATCGGGGCATCAATGCCTCCAGCGCAAACAGCATATTAAACGCTGTTGGTAAGGAGATGATGCTTCCGGGGGCTACGGTTATGCTAAAGTCCTTGCTTGAAGGACAGACGCTGCCGGATGGCGTTACGCCTTCAATTGCTACAAGCATAGAAGCCTATGATGATTTTCAAGGTGGAGCTGCAACCGTCGCTGAGATTGTTGCTAAAGTTTCTCTCATCCCTCTTGTTGACAAGACGGGGCTTGGTCCAGACGGCGCTAAGATAACAGGTGTTAAATATGGGACGCTAGAAGATGGCACAGCTTTTGTTGTCGCACCTCAAGGCTTTGAGGGAAGACCTGATCTAGGAGAACTAGGTTCAGCATTTTATGTTGAAGGCTTGGGCGAAGTAGCACTGCTTGCAAAGGCATCATCTGCTGGTGATTCATTAGAACGTTTGTATGAGTTGACTACTGAAGTAGGCATACCTTATATTGCGACACCAACACTCCATCCTATAGAGCAAAGCGCTGTTGTAAATGATGCGTTTTTACGCTCAAATTTACTAACAGTTGCGCCAACTCCTACAGCAGAGGAACCCGCTTTATTGGTTGCTGTATCGACAAAACAGGATGAAGAGGTATTTTTATCATTTGTAATAAAGGCTGGTGGGAATCTCCAGGGAACTCTGCTTATTAGAGGTGCTAATGAGGCTGGTGATGGACATGAGCTAAGGGGATATCCGCTTGCACTTAATAAGATAAGACCTGCATTAGAGCATCTTGAAACTATTGCTCCACAAGGCTCATCTATTAGAAGTAATATAGGTCTTGTGATAAGTTCATTATCATCACTGCCTTCACGCGTGGGTCTTGGTCCTACTGAGGTGCTCAAGTCTGCTGAAAACGCAGCCGCACTTGCAAATCTTGCCCAAGCTACACGGGATGCGCAACAATATGTTGAGGATCGTCTAGAGCTAATAGAGAGCGTTTCATCAGTTCTGGCTCCAGAGGTTGTTGACAAGGTAGCTTTTGAATTTGTTGTGGGTCCAGCGCTTGCATCAGGCGAATATAGTGTTGAAACTTTAAACGCTAATGATAGAGGCGTAGGCGATACTATCTTGCCTACTATTATTCAGGTACGGAACACACCAGATGTAAGAGAGTTTTTTATTGCTGTTGATGGTAGAGCCGGTGTTGAGATTATAAATATCTCAATTCCAAAAGGCATAACACCAATTGAATATAAAACGAAAGCTGTGATTAAGAGAGATATAAGCGGATCATATCAACTGCCGTTTGCCTTAAGCGCAATTGCAAAGCAACAGGGTAATCGTGATGTAGCTGATCAGTATCTAAAGATAGCATTACAGAGATCAGAAGCTAGCAATACGCCTTTGGCAACGCTATGGGATCCAGGAAACTTTATTGCAGAGGGTGTTACTGGTGAAGAAGCTGCTACCCATAGAATTGATTTTCCTAGCCTTAAAGAAGATGCGCGTAAGCCAGAAGAGGTCAGGGACTTCGTAAAAGAAGCTGGTACCGTGACCCTATCAGGACCTATACGCTTTCTAGATCTTGGGTCAAGCCAGGACCTAAAGAGACTTAAGCTGCTCCTGACCAGGATCGGCAGAGGAGATTTAGCTCTTGCATTAGATGATTTAGCTGGTACTGGAATCTATGCGAGCAAATTCAGAGGGCGCATTGAGGTAACGGTTGCGGATAATCCTGATGCTCTTGAATATGTATCTGAAATACATGGACTCCCAGAGGGTCAGCCCGCTGTATTTGAGACTGAGATTGAATTAAGTGACGATGGTAAGGCTCCAAGAGGCCAGAAAGACGCGCCTGCTTATATATTCAGGAATCTCTTAGGTCTTAAGGGTCTTCGCATAACATTCCATATAGATTATCCAGGTGATGATAGTGAAGCTATAAAGTGGCTTCCAACAGCTGGCGGTATGGGTACATCTAATTTTAGCAATGCAGGATTCTTATTTTTAGCAAGTATGCTTTCAGGGGCAGATCTCTCTGTTGCGGAGACAGCATCTGAGGCAACAGATATAGAGAATGAGATATTAAGAGGATATACAGGTGGACAAGAGGCTGTCGTGACTCTTATAAATGCCTTAGGCCTAAATCGCGGCGCGAACGCTTTCTACTGGCTTGGTGGCATTACGGATGGCGGTGGAAATCCGCTATACCATCCGAACTCTGCTTTAGTATCTCCGCTTGCTGTAACAGGGGATGATATTGAGTGGCTGGAGAATAACGTTGTCTTAGTTCAGCCAGGCGTTCCTTATAAGAAGATTACTCATCCAGATGGAAGAGCAGAGGTAGTAAAGGATGCAGATAGGGCAGCATCTGTTATCAATAATATGTGGGAGAGGCTAGCTAGAATTATTGAGAAGAGAGCTGGTAGAATAACGGTGCTCGATAAGAAGGGTGCTGCTGCTCATCAGGCAAAGCTAAAGTATTTCCACTTACAGGTAGAAGGTGCCAGAGAGCATGATATTTTGAAATTAAATAGAGGTATGATAGGATATGTTGAGTCAAGAGACCTCTTGAGCCTTCGCTATGCAGAGCTTGTTGTTAACGGAGATGAAGAAGAAGGGCTTACTACAGAGGAGACAAGAAAATGGCTTGATGAGGACTTTAGCATACAAGATAGAATAGCGCTCGCTTCTTATGGGCTTGATAATAAGGCAAGGCAGATAGTGCAGCAGAGCTTAAAGCCTCTTGCTGAAGCGGTAGAGCGTAATGAGCCACTAAGCCAAGATGTTGTAGCGCAATTAAACGAGGCGGTTGTTGAAAATTTCAAGGGATGGGTCACAGATGGTGTGAGTATCTATTCTGATTATGCTCAAAATGTTACTGAGGTAGTTACTGAGCTCAATGCCGGCGCTGCTGCAGATAGCCCACAGGCGTCTGCCTTCTTTACAGGAGCAGGTGGTCATGGAGCTATGGCTGCTGTCTTTGGAGATAAGACTAAGACCATTCCCGCTCTTGAGGCTAAGGGTATTAAGCGTTTTGAGCCAAATGAAGTTATGAGAATAGTTGCTCAAGAAGGCGGTCTTCTACAAGGCTGGATGGAAGCTGAAGTTGATCAGCGAGGATTTGAGGTCGATTTTGGTAGCTTAACTCATGAACAAGCAGCAGCTAAAGGCTATGTTGTGCCGCAGGTTCCTGGTATGGTAGTATTTGATGAAACAGACGGAACAGTTGCGGTATCTGAAGAGGCCCTTAAGGCTGAGACACAAGGCCTTGTAACAGCTCTTACAGCTGCCAAGGCATCCTCAGCTGGCGCATTCTATGAAGTTGGCATGTCAGAGATCAAGAGACTCGATGCTCAAGGTCAAGTTGTTGAAACATATGACTTTGGTCTTGATATTGTTCAAAAGCTTGGTGGCATAGCAAGAGTTGCCCTAGAGACTGAACCAAAGGATATAGATGCAGCCAAGGATCAAATTGCTAGTATAATTACTAAGCTTCAGGCAGTTCCTGAGGCAAAAGATATAGGCACAACAGCTCCGGCAGCGGTTCCAGTAACTGATACAACAGAAGCGGTAATCGTTCCTATGTCTGCGACAGAGTCTATCATTGTCGAAATGCCAATAGGCACATTTGTACCTGTTGATTCAGCGCAGGCAATTGCTGAGGTAGCAAATTTACCAACAAAGTTGGCAGAGCAGTCAGCCGATCCGCGTGGTATTATTATGGATCTCGATGCATTGGTTCTTGAGACTACTATAGATGGTGAGACCAAGTTCTTACCAACAGGCGCTGCTATTAATATGATAACCATGATCAATACTGTTAATCAGATGGGTAAAGGTAAAAATCACTTTGCTGTATTTAGCCACAAGTATAATGAGACGCAGATAGCTGATATACTTGGCGCAATGGCAGTTCCGTTTGACAGCCTGATTAATAAAGGCACTGTGCAGGAAGCTGTGCAGGAAGTGGTTAAAAAGGGTATAGCTGAGGATCGCATAGCAGTTACACTCTCCTTTGCCACAGCAGAGGCTGTATTGGGCAAGCTCAGTGATGCGGTTAAGTGCGTCATGGTCAAGGCGCCTACTAAGACAGGTGAGTTCGTCTCATATAAGTCTATGCTTATTCAGTCACTCAAGCATATAGAGGGTATATTGTCAGCTGATGCAATAGATCAGCTGAGAAATGATATATTAGCTGCTCCTGGTGTAAGGCATCTTACAGTTAAGCCTGAGACACAGGATGATGCGGCACTAAGTAGAATTCAGGCAGCTATCGCAGCGTAATCGCGATACGAAACAAAACAACAAAAAACACGAAGGCCCTGGGAATTTTCCCAGGGCCTTTTTTGCTGGTGCGCCCGGCAGGGCGCATATACTAAGGAGTGAAAATCTCCCGCAGAACAAAAAGGGGACGGTTCTATTTATTGAATATAGAAAAAAGGGGACGGTTCTATTTATTGAATATCAACAAAAAGGGGACGGTTCTATTTATTGAATAGCACTAGGTTACAGGAGGTTTTTATCAACAAAAAGGGGACGGTTCTATTTATTGAATAGCACTAGTCAACAAAAAGGGGACGGTTCTATTTATTCTATTTATTGAATAGCACTAGGTTACAGGAGGTTTTTATGCCAAGAACTAAGAGGTATTTACCAGAAGAAGGAGCGCTGCACATACTAGCCAGAGGCAACAATAAGCAGAAGATTTTTAAAGATGATATTGACTATAAAACTTGCCTTAAGCGCATTTTTCAATACAAAGAAGAGAGCAATATACTTATATATCATTATTGCCTTATGCCTACTCATATTCATATGATTGTGGAAATTAGCAATGAAAGCACATTATCTCGATTTATGAAGCAACTAGAAGTTGGGTATGTGCATCATTATAAAAGACGTTATGATTATATTGGTCATTTCTGGCAAGATAGGTATAAGAGCCTTTTGATAAGTAATGATAGCTACCTTATAACGTGCGCAAGATATGTTGAACTTAATCCTGTGAGAGCAGAACTAGTGAAGAATCCAGAAGATTATCGATATTCTAGTTATAAGGCGTATGCTTATGGATACAAAAATGATATAATCACATATGATCCAATATATCTGGAATTGGGTAATACAAATAAAAAGAGGCAGATAGCATATAGGTTAGACATAGAAAATGAGCTTCATGTGAAGCCCATAAATTTTAATGCGCGTTTTTTTGGATCAAAAAGATTCGTAAAAGACATGGAAAATAAATTTAAGGTAAGAAATATTAATACCGGAAGAGGAAGACCGAAAAAAAGTGATAAGATATAAAAAAAGAGAACCGTCCCCTTTTTCTTCGAAAAAACGAGTGGCGATTACATTTGATGACGGGCCAAACGGGGAATATACGCTTAAAATAGTCGATATTCTCGCAAAATACCGTCTAAAAGCGACCTTTTTCTTGCTTGGGGCCAATGTACTGAAATTTCCCAAAATCGCCCGTAAAATAGCGAAAAAAGGTCATATTATCGGCAACCATACCTATAGCCATAAACACCTAAAGAGACTCAGCTCAAGGGCGGTTTTGCGACAGATAGAGAGATCTGAAGAGGTCTTTAAAGAAGTGCTCGGGATTCGTCCAAAATACCTGCGTCCACCATATGGTGAGTATACTAAGAGGATAGAGAAGATAGTAAGAAGAAAGGGGCATAAACTTATCAATTGGGATGTTGATGCGAAGGATTGGAAGAATCCGTCTTCAAAGGTTATTGCAGAAAGAATACTCTCTAAGGTGGCTGATGGATCTATCATACTCTTACATGATGGCGCGAATATAAGGATAGGTGAGTCACGAAGAAATACAGTTAACGCCTTGCCGCTGATAGTAAGAGGCCTACGCCAAAAAGGATTCAAGATAGTAAGTCTGGATGAGATTGCTTCGTCCCCCGAACCAAATTTTGCCCGCACAAGATGTGCTTATAAATTTGGTTCGGGGTCCCCGCAATGACGTAGTACCAGATGAGGTGCACTTAAATGTCTAAGATAGAGAAGACCGTAATAATATTTCTTGTCTCCACGCTTTTTACTGGTATAGGCGTATCTTATTATAAGAAGACCCACCTTTCTAATATCAGGATAGTATCTCCCGATGAATCAAGCGAATCCACAGCTATTCATAATACTATGCTTGAAAAAAAGATGGTCAACATAAACACCGCAGACAAGCTGATGCTGGAGACTCTTCCGGGTGTTGGGCCCGCGCTCGCTAAAAGGATAGTCGATTCTCGTCGTGAAAAAGGACTATTTAGCTCACCACCGGATATAATGCGAGTAAAAGGCATAGGCCAACATAAGTATCAATCGATGAAAGAGCTTATCAGAATAGATGAGTAGACCACTTCCGATCGCCTTCCTTCTTATCATAGCAGGTATAATCTTTGCAAACTATGTAAGCGTACCGCTTATTATGCTAGTTGTGGCGGTTTTTATTTTATTGACTGTGCTTCTATCTCTTAAGAGCAGAGAGAAGAGGCTATTCTATATATTGCTTGGCTGTTTTGTGTTTATTTGTGGTATTGGATTGCATATAAACTTTAATAGGCTAACCCCAGACCATATATCTTATTTGAGTGAATCAGATCAGAATATATATTATATAAGAGCTACTATTGTTTCATTGCCCGAGTATATCTGGTCTAAGTGGGGTCAGCGCAACGCTTCATTCTTAGTTAAATCTCACAGTTATAAGAGTAGTGATTCCTGGATAAGGCTGAGTGGTTTATCAAAAGTGAAGATTCAAGATTGCGAAATAGATTATTCATATGGTGATACGCTCATTTTTTTGGCTGCTATCAAGAAGCCTAATAGAGCGAGAAATCCAGGAGAATTTGATTATAGACAATATCTGCAAAGAAAGAAGATACATACTATATTAGATATCAGATCAGATCGTGACGCGACTGTGATTAAACAGGCCTCAGTGTATTCAGCCAAGAGGTATATATTTTATGTAAGAGAAAAGACCCAATCTTTGATTAGAAGAAATTTCTCAAGTTATGACGCGGCATTGCTAAATGCTATGCTCATCGGCAGCCGCTCCAATATGCCAAAACATATCAAAGAGCTTTTTATAAAGACCCAGACCGCTCACATTCTTTCAATAAGCGGTCTTCATATCGCGATAATATCAGCCATCATATTCTTTATCTTGAAGCTAATACGAATACCGCGTAAGATCGCGGCCGGCCTTCTTATTTCTATATTGATCTTTTACGCGGTCTTTGCCGGGGCAAGAACCCCTGTAGTAAGAGCTGTTATTATGATATCGGTCTATCTCCTCGGTTATCTATTAGAGCGGGATTTTGATATATATTCGTCACTCTCATTAGCCGGCATATTTATATTGCTCCTGAACCCGATGCAGATTTTCGATGCCGGGTTTATACTCTCATTCACCTGCGTAGTCTCAATAGTTTGCCTTACGCCTATGATATATAAATCGCTAAATCTCGTCGTGAAAAATAGAATTTTGCAATATATATTAAATTTAGCAATAGGATCGACAGCTATCTGGATAGGCATTCTACCGCTTACTATATACTACTTTAATATAGTATCACCCATTGCTATATTAGCGAACATAATAGTTATACCGCTATTGGGAATTATGCTTTCTCTGGGTTTTCTCTTTCTTGTGTTAGGGGGCCCCATTAAATTCGCGGCAATTACGCTGAGCGTTTTTCTTCATTTTATCATATCTATTTTTTTAAAAATTATAACAGTTCTCTCGCAGATTCCATTCGCGTTTACCTATCTTGCGGATATCTCAATATTTACAATAGCGCTCTATTATCTTTTTTTAGCCATCTTTATTTACAGGGATAGATTGAAGATCAGTTTTGCCAGGTTCTGTATGGCCGTGTTAATTATCTTTAATATATTTGTCTGGTGCGACTTTATAAATGTCGATGATAATTTCGGAAGAACTTTCTTTGATTTCAAAGATGGAGATAACAGAGATGCTTGTAGACGGTAAAGCCAAATTTTGCATAGCAAAGCAAGATAAAAAAGATGTAAAACGCCAGAGTTTGAGCGGATTACTACCTTTTTTTCTACAAAGGGCAGCAACGCCCTTACGCTATTAACAGATGGTGTCAGGTGTGAGCTTAAAAGAGATGGTAGTACATTATATAGCGTGTAGTAACTTTTTATACACTATATAATGTATTTATTTGCTATGTGAGCTTAAATCCTAAGGTTTGAGAACCCGGCTATTTTAGCGTAACTATGTGTAAATAAACATTTTAAATTATTTTAAAAAAATTTTTAAATTTTTCTTGACTTACCTTCAACCAAGGTGATATAATAACATGACTTCCAAAATAAGGAGTATGCCAAATATGCAACCTTTTGTGAAAGAGCGTAGAAGAGCTCCAAGAATTAACGCTCGTATTCCGCTTCAGTTTAAGGATATCCAGAGACCTATCGAGACTTACACGGGGTCGCTTACAAAGGATATAAGCGAAGGTGGAACGCAGTTTATTTCTAGTGAGTTTCTCTCAATATTTACAAGGCTACTACTTGAGGTGTCGGTTCCCTCATTTTCGCGTCCAGTAAAAGCTATATCCAAGGTTGCCTGGATCCAGAAGATTCCCAGAAGCAACCAGTACAATGTTGGCGTTCAGTTTATGGACATGACAGAAGAGGATAAGAGGCAGTTATCGTCATTCATATCAAAGTCGCCAGCCCCTAAGACAGTTACTCCTTGAGAACCGCAGCATCTTAATTTGAAGACCCCCTCAAATAAGACATATCCCTTTTGTCTTTAATCTACCCCTTGCCCAAAAAGTGATCTGTTTTCGATTGACAAATAATAGGTCTAATGTTATATTAACTGAGGCCTCAAGGTATTTTTTCATGTAAAGAGGCCTCATGTTAACTAAATCATAAGCGCACCCAAAAAAAGATATGAGATACATATGCTATTAAGAATTAAACTAATACTATTAAGTATTATAGTAATTACTATCTTTGTAGTGGATTCCGCATCTGCTTATTGGATCTGGACACCGCAGACCAAAAAATGGATCAATCCTAAGTATGCCCCAAAAGATACACCTAAGGAGCAGCTTCTATATGCCATGGATTTTTATGAGGCAAAGGAGTATAAGAAGGCGCTAGCTGAGTTTAAGAAGATAATTAATTACTATGAGCGTTCTGAGGCGGCGTCTGAGGCCCAATACTACATGGGTCGCTGTTATGACAATCTTGGCAAGCCATATCCCGCCTTCCAGGCATACCAGAAGGTTATAGATGATTATCCTTTTACACAGAGGACAGATGAGATCATAAAGAGGCAGTTTGAGATAGGTGAGCGGCTAGACAGAGGCGAAAAATCGAAGATATTAGGGGTCCCTTTTAAGGCGCTGCCAGAGCAGATTATAGAGGTCTACAAGAAAGTGGTCTCAAACGCTCCATATAGTAAGCATGCGCCCCGCGCCCAGTTTCGTATTGGTGAAATCTATAAGAGAATAGACTTCTTTGAGGAAGCAAGGGACGCGTTTCAGAAGATAGTTGAGGATTACCCTGACAGCGATATTGCTTCTGAAGCTAAATTTCAAGTCGCCCTTTGCGCTTCAGCCGCTTCTGGTAAGAGCGGATATGATCAGAGCTTGTCAAGCCAGGCCATGGAAGAGTTTGAGGAGTTTGCTCAAGAACACCCTGATAGTGAATTTGTTAAAAAGGCGCAAGAAGAACGTAGAATACTCATGGAGAAGCGGGCTGCCTCGCATATAGAGACAGCGGAATTTTATGAGAGAATCAAAAAATCTGAATCAGCCGCGTTATACTATAATAAGGTATTAAATGAATTTCCTGATTCTGAGTCAGCCCCCAAGGCCCTTGAGAGGCTTGAGGTAATTAATAAGATGCTCAAGGGAAAAAATAAGATATGATGCGATCTATGCAAAGAGTCGCTGGCCTGTTAATGTTGCTTGTCTTTGTTAGCGGTTGCGGCTATACAACAGGTTCTTTATTACCCCCTCATATAAAAAATATTTATATCGAGGGGTTTGCTAATAGTATACCCCTGACAGAGGAGTCCTCTGGAAGGCAGAGATATAAGACCTATCGTCCGCGACTTGAGAAAGACATAACCCAGGCTTTAATAGATAAGTTTATATTTGATGGTCACCTAAAGGTTACACGAAAAAAAGACGCGGATGTAATAGTAGAAGGAGAGCTTAAAGATTTTAGGCGCGAGCCAACCAAGTATGGACATGATGATGATATAGAGCAGTACCGCATCGCGATTATTGTTGATATTATGCTCAAGGATATTAAGAACGATGAGGTATTGTGGCACGAGAGCAATTTTGCAGGCAGTGACCTATATTACACCACCGGCAGTCAGATAAAGAGTGAGGATGCTGCTGTAACAGATGCTGTAGATGATTTAGCAAGAAGGATAGTCGAAAGGACCATAGAGGTCTGGTAACGTTAGAACTAGGCCGGAATGCCCATATTGCGTGATGCGTATTGCGTATTGCGAATCACGCAGGACAAGGAAAAAAGTAGATAAAGCTGGTTTAATAACGCAATACGCAATACGATATACGCAATACGAACGATACAATACGAACAACGAAAACATGTCAGATACACGAAAAACCCCACAATCCCCACCTAACAGGGTATATCTATTTATCGGAGAAGATGAATTCAGAAAGAGATTATCCCTGGAGAGGTTTAAGTCAAAACTTCTGAAAGGAAAGACGCCGGATATCTTTGACTTTGAGCAGTATAGTGGAAAGGATTCGAAGATCGAGGATATTATACGATCTTTGGATACGATCTCCTTTTCCAGCAATGCTAAGACAGTAGTTTTGAAAGAGCCCCAGCTTCTTTCGCAGGATAGCAAGACAAGGCTCTTAAAATATATTGAGAATAGAGATCTTAATGGTTCAAATCTTATTTTTTACGTTAAAGGCGCTTTCTCTAAGGCCAACAAATTCCATGCGGCTGTTTCAAAACTATCACAGGTATTAAATTTCGCGAAACTTGGTATTGACGAGATATCATCATGGGTTATTAAAGAGTTTAAGTTACGCGACAAAACAATAAACAGAAGAGACGCTAATCTATTATCTGAGACACTAAGGCAGGATCTGGATTCTATCTCCTCATCCATAGAGCAGCTGTCACTCTTCGTTGGCTCAAGAGAGAAGATAACATATGAGGATATATTACAATTTGGCGATCTTTCCAGCGAGGTCTCAGCTTTTGAGCTTCTGAATTCGATACAGGAAAAAGATGCAGGCGCCTCTTTGCGCATATTAAAAAGTCTCTTATCCGCGGAGAGCAACCCCCCCCAGATCATAGGTCTATTAAGCTGGCATATAGCAAGATTGGTAAATGCTAAGAAGATGTTAGCCCGGAAGATTTCAAAGAGAGAGATGTCTGTTTATCTTAAGGTAGGTAGTTTTACGCTGAATAAACTTATATCTCAGGCTGGGAGTTTCAGTCTGATCCAATTGAAAAGACAACTCGATACGCTCTTGGAAACAGATCGAATGCTCAAAAGAAGCAATATAAATAACGAATATGCTCTTGAGATGCTTATTGCCAAACTAACAGCATGATTTTAAGAGGGATTATTTTATCTTTTTGACCTTGATAGAAAGGCGAGATTTCTTGCGGTCAGCATTATGACTCTTGATCAGGCCTTTTTTTGCGGCCTTATCGAGCTTAGACATTACAAGCGATAGCATCTTTGCTGCTTCATCACCCTTCTTGTCGCTTATAAGCTTCTCGAGTTTCTTGGTAAGAGTCTTTAGCTCTGATTTAATTCGGACATTAGATAAATGTCTTTTTTTATCTTGTCTTATACTCTTTTTTGCTGCACTTAGATTTGCCATCGATTAACTCCTTTTAAAAAGTAAAAAAAAGTATAGCATATAGTGATAATTATGTCAACAAATAAATCCATAGCAAAATCAGCCGGTATTATAGGTTCAGCGACACTGCTTAGCCGCATCTTGGGCTTTACGCGAGACATAATATTCGCGGCTCTCTTTGGCACCGGCGTATATGCCCAGGCGTTCGTTGTAGCCTTTAGGATTCCAAACCTGCTGCGTGATCTCATCGGTGAAGGCGCTACAAATGCCGCTGTTGTTCCTGTGCTGGTTGAGGAGTTGACCCATAATGGAAGGCAGGAGTTTCTTAAACTCGCCAATATACTACTCAACTTGATGCTTATAATATTGACCCTGTTGACCGTAATTGGAGTAGTTTTTTCAAAGCCTATTGTAATGGCCATTGCCCCTGGCTTTATTGCTGATCCTGGGAAGTTTGAGATCACCGTTGCCCTTACCAGGGTAATGTTTCCGTATCTGATATTTGTTGGCCTCGCTGCCTATGGAATGGGTGTCCTGAATTCAGTGAAGCATTTTACAGCTCCCGCCCTTGGGACCTCCATGCTCAATATATCTTTGATTATATGCATGTTTCTGTGGAGGCAGGATGTCGCAGGCCTTGCTATCGGAGTTCTTATAGGAGGCCTACTTCAGATCTTGATACAGATACCCCCGCTCTTAAAGAATGGTCTCTGTTTTGATCAGAGAAGTATATTGCACCCAAGAGTAAAGAAGATAGCTCGGCTATTAGTTCCCCGTATATTTGGAAGTGGCGTATATCAGATAAACGTTTTTGTGAGTACTATATTAGCGTCTATAGGTAAGGTCGCGGGAGAAGGAGCGATCGCGGCTCTATATTTTTCTAACAGGATACTGCAGTTTCCATTAGCTATCTTTGCGATAGCCCTCGCTCAGGCAGCGCTTCCGACGCTGTCAGAGCATGTTGCCAATAAAGAGATGGATAAGTTCCGGGGATCTATAAACTTTCTTTTAAGGGGTGTCGCGTTTATACTTCTGCCATCAAGCGCGGGCTTAATAGCGTTATCCCAGCCTATAACAAAAACACTGCTTGAGCGAGGCGCGTTTGGTCTGTATTCGACATCTATCACATCGTCCGCGCTCTTCTTCTACGCCTTTGGCCTCTTCGCGTATGGAGCGATTAAGATACTCGTTGGCGCTTTCTATTCTATGCAGGACACATCTACGCCTGTTAAGGTTGCCGCGTTTTCTCTGGTTGTAAATATTGTATTGAATGTGGCGTTGATGTACCCGTTAAAAGTTGGGGGTCTGGCTTTAGCTACCTCTATAGCCGGCATACTCAATGCCTCGATACTCTTTGTCTTATTAAGGAAGAGGTTAGGAACCTTGGATGAGAAGATATTATTCTTATCATTTGCCAAGATATTAGGCGCGTCTTTTTTAATGGGGCTCTTTACATTTTATATAAACAGAATATTAAATAATCTAATAATATCTTCATCAATTATAGCGTCTGTGTTTATTCTCGCTATCACGATTATCAGTTCAATAGTATTTTATATGGGCCTATCTTATATCTTAAAAATACGAGAGCTGAGAGAGCTAAGGGAATGGATCTTAAAGAAAAAATAAGAGAGTCTCCAAACAGCCCGGGGGTATATCTATTTAAGGATAAGAGCCCCAATATTATATATGTGGGCAAGGCTCTATCTATAAGAAAGAGGATCAGGAGCCATTTTGCAAAAGATATATCAGGTAAGCAGAAGATGCTTATCGATAGCACAGAGGATATAGATTATATCTTAACGCCTGATGAATCCACGGCGCTTCTTCTTGAGGCAGCGCTTATTAAGAAATACGATCCTAAATATAATGTATCATTAAAAGATGATAAATCATATCCTCGTCTTAAGCTTACAATTAATGAGGAGTATCCGCGCCTCTTTATAACCAGAAAACTTAAGGATGACGGAGCGATATATTTTGGGCCCTATACAAATTCAAAACTCCTGAGAAAAGCGGTTGAGTTTATGAGAAGGACATTTCCCTTAAGGACATGCAGGGTTATGCAAAAAAAAGAATGCCTGGATTATCATATAGGCCAGTGCCTTGGGCCATGCGTGGATGATTCTAAGAGATCAGAATGCGATAAGGTAGTCAAGGAGTTATGTTTATTTTTAAATGGAGACAGGGAAGAGCTGCTTGGGCTTTTGGTAAAAGAGATGAAGCTTGCTTCAGAGGCAAAGGATTTTGAATTAGCCACCAGGCTTCGGGACAGAATAAAGGCCCTCTCTGTTGTGAGCCAATCCGCAGTGGGAGTTAAGGGCTCAGATTCTTTGGGTGAAGAATATCTCTATTCCTCCGCGCAGCTGGATGAATTGACATCTGTGATAGGGCTCGGGAAGAAGCCCTCTGTTATTGAGGCCTTCGATATATCTAATATAAGCGGAAAAGAAGCTGTTGGCTCGATGGTATATTTTAAGGATGGCAAACCTGACGGAAGTCAGTATAGAAAATTTAAAATTAAAACCGTAAATGTTATAGATGATTATAGGATGATGAGCGAGATCGTCTCCAGAAGATACAGGCATCTTTTAAGAGAGGGGCTGCCTTTGCCTAATCTTGTTATAATAGATGGTGGTAAGGGCCATCTCGCAGCTGCGCGAAGGCAGATCCGTAAGCTTGGGTTATTGAATCTACCTGTAATAAGTGTGGCAAAGCGGCCCGATAAGATATATATTTCAGAAGATAAAGAACCGATACTTCTTGGAAAGTTCAGAGCTACTCTATATCTTATCCAAAGGATAAGGGATGAGGCCCATAGATTTGCCATAGAATATCATAGGGTTTTGCGCAGAAAGAGCGCGGGTGTCTCTGAGCTAGACAATGTAAGGGGTATCGGTCAGAAGAGAAAGCAATCGCTCATGAGGCACTTTGGATCACTGAAAGAGATCAAGACGGCAGATATAGATGATTTAAAAGGAGTGGAGTTTATAAGTGAAAAAGAGGCAAAGGCTATCTATAACTACTTCCGCTAATACTGAGTTTGAGAAGAAGGTATATCAAGAAGTAGCAAAGATACCAAGGGGCGAGACCAGGAGCTATAAGTGGGTGGCAAAGGCTATAGGGTATCCAAAGGCATATAGAGCTGTGGGTAATGCATTGAATAAGAACCCGTTTATAGGTATGGTACCATGTCATCGTGTGATTAAATCAGACGGATCACTAGGCGGGTTTGCCAAAGGCGCCAAAGCCAAAAAACGCCTCCTCGCCAAAGAAGGGGTTAAGCTCGGACCTTAAGAACAACCGTTCCCGCCGTAGGCGGGCAGGCATGCTCAAGGTCCGAGCTTGAGCAGTTTTTGCTGTAAAATCGGGTAAAGTTGTGG
>JBHPDT010000009.1:0-37574 GCA_042577545.1 Candidatus Omnitrophota bacterium
TTCACTATGGAATAATCTTGATCGCTAGGTATGGAATTAATTATATCGTTGAGGTTTACTTGGGGCTTGTTGTTTTTGGATGTATAATTATAAAATAGACTGGACGCGGGAAGCCTGCGGCTTTGAAAAAACTTTTCAGGCTGGCAATAGGCAATTTTAAGGAGAATTATTATGGCTGAAGAAAAGAAATACGATTATCTAGAACCGATAAAGATTAGCAAAGATGTTCATTGGGTGGGGTTTTATGAAGAGGACGCCAACCTTCATTGTAATCCATATGTTTTAGTAGATGGTGACGAGGCTGTGATTTTTGACCCAGGGGGTATTATGCATT
Source organism: Candidatus Omnitrophota bacterium (assembly GCA_042577545.1). GTDB lineage: Bacteria > Omnitrophota > Gorgyraeia > JABMRG01 > JABMRG01 > JBHPDT01. The sequence goes on from JBHPDT010000009.1 coordinate 335, forward strand.
ACCCATCTGTGGCAAGTAAGGTATTTTCTGTTGTTAAACCTGAGATGGTCAAATATATTATACTACATCATCAAGATCCGGATTTATGTGGGTGCGTACACATGCTAGAAGATGTTATTAGAAATGATAGCTTAAAGATTGTTATACATCCCCGCGCTAAAGCTTTTATCCGCCATTATGGCATAAATAGCGAGTTCTATAATATTAATGAAAACAAGTTGGCACTGCGCTTAAAAAGTGGTCGAACTTTAAAGTTTATTACTACCCCTTTTTGCCATTCACCAATGTCATTTGCTACCTATGACGAAAAAGAAAAGATACTTTTTTCATCAGATCTGTTTGCCGCCACTTCCAGTGACTGGAACCTTTTTGCCCAGGATGGTTATGAAGAACAGATGAAGGATTTTCATGTTAGTTATATGGCCAGCACACAGCACTTGAGAAATATCATGGAGAAGTTTGAGAAACTCGATCTTAAGATGATTCTTCCTCAGCATGGCTCAATTATAAAAGGTGAAATGATGCAACGCTGCATTAAGTTTTTGAAACAACTTCAATGTGGCATAGACGTATCAGCAAAAGAAGCGGAGCTATACGGATGAAAACAGAAATAGACAGGTTTAGTTTAAATAAGCTTGATGATTTGATAAAAGACTCATCCAAGGCTAGGATGGAGTTTTTACGCCAGAGGTTTCTTATGCAGGGCATGGAGACCCGCGAGCGCCAGGAGAAAGAACTATTTAGCGAGATGATTACCCGTATACATAGGCTTAAACAGGAATTAGACATCAGCTATAATAAGCTTAAGGAACTTGAGAAGCTCAAAGACAGCCTTATGCATATGATTGTGCATGACATGAATAACCCGCTTATGGTTGTTTCAGGATCTATAGAGCTTTTAAAAATGGAGTTTGGAGACAATCTGACAGAAGGCCAGAAAGAAGGTTTTAACCGCGCAATTTTAGCGGCAGATCAGGTAAAGAGGATGGTAGGAGACCTGCTGGATATCAACAAGATGGAAGAGGGCAACATCCAGCTAAATATAAGTAATTTTTTAGTTAGTGATATTGCAAAAGATGTAGTTGACCAAATGCAGGTTATAGCGCACAGTGATAATAAGAAGATTCTATTAGAAGTCAGTGAAAACATAGCAGAGGTTATGGCTGATAAAGAATTAATAAAGCGTGTTATCGCGAACCTGACAAGCAATGCTTTAAAATTTACACCACAAGAAGGTTCTGTCAATGTGAGCATTGTTTATAGCAAAGACGATAGCAATTTTTATATCAAGGTAAAAGATACAGGCAGCGGCATACCAAAAGCACTTCTGGGCAGAATATTTGAGAAATTCTTCCGTGTTGATGCTGATAGAGTAAAACCAGGCCGTGGCTTAGGGCTCACATTTTGTAAAATGGCCGTAGAGGCGCATGGTGGAAAAATATGGGCAGAAAGTGAACCTGGCAAGGGCAGCCTATTTGTCTTTACGCTTCCGCTAGAGAATAATCGACTTAATTAAAGAAATTATATTAATAATTATAGGATATTCTAGCTATGCAATATCAAGATGAGTTAAGAGTAAAACACCTTATAGACTATTACCAACAAAGGATTTTTGCCCTGGCAATCTATCTTATTGGAGGTAACCATGATAAGGCGTATGATATTGCAACCTCAAGCTTTGCCAAGATGATCCAAGCATTCTCTATTTTTGAGGGAGAGAAGCTCTTTTTAACTAAGCTTGCTAGTGCTGTTGTTGAAAAAAGCCGCAATATTAAGGCTATTCCTCAAGCTGATTCATTTGATTTTGAAGATCGATCTCCAGAAAGAAGAAAGTACTTACAGATAATCAATACAGGCCTGCAAGCATTGCCTTTTGATGAAAAAGTCCTCCTCCTTCTTAGGGATCAGCTGCATCTTTCATATAGTGATATTGCTAATATTCTCCGAATGCCTGAACGCAATGTTAGGATCCAAACGGTTCAAGTAAGGAGAGAGTTTAGAAAAAAGATAGAGGAGATTCTGAGTGGCGCATAATGATATGGTTATGAGCTGTGATGAGATCAATAAGCTGTTAAAGCGTTTTCAAGAAGATCTGCTTTCAGAGGATGAATACCAGGCTTTTCTTGCTCATATAGATAACTGCTCGAATTGTAAGGAATATGTACGATCGATTGGCTCATTATCTATTCGATTATGGGAGTTGGGTGATATCAAAGTTCCGCAAGATTTTAGCTCCACTATATTCTATAAGCTTAGTCATCCTGTTGAAGAGGCCCGACCGAATAAATCTGTTGTATCTAAAAAATGGATCATTGGAATAATTATTCTGATTATTTTGTCAGCATTATTATTTCTCGTACATAGATATATAAAGACAGGCCAAGGCCCTCAAGATATGGGTAATGCCCCAACAGTTGTGGCGGAGATTATTCGAAAATCAGAGCCACCAAACGATAGGAGAGCCAAATTTCTTCTTGATAAACTTAAGGCAATCGCAGGAGGACTGGGCGCTCCAGAGAACGGGATGGTAGTGAAAGAAAGCCGCATAGAAAAAGTGGTTGTTAAAGAAAAAACAAAGGTGGCGGAAAACTATCAAATTAAAGATGTTCCCTTAATTTCTGAGCCAAAGTCACTTCATTGGCATTTTCGATGTTTGGAAGTAGTAAATAACGCGGCGTTAGAAGGGGAGATAGGGTCTATAGAGCTTAATATAAGAAAGAACCTTGCGGATAAGCAACAACTTGAAACAGAGATAGCGGATCTTAAGAAAAAAGAGGGCGCAGGATTGGGGGAATATTACTCCAAAGATGCTTTAGCTGTAAGATCCGACGAACAACAAGAGCTATCGGTTGAATTACAAAAAAAGCTTAAAGAAGCAAGCGGGATGACAGAGAAAATAAAAGATCTAGAGGATAGGAAGAGAAGATTGGAATCTGAATTACGCGGATCGATTAAAGAGAGCAAACTCACAGAAGCAAAACGAAAAACAGAGTTGCTGAATACGCTTTCTGCTGCAGGCGTTAAAGCAGATTATCAAGCAGACAATCTGTTGACTTTTTATTCCAACGGTAAGAAAATTGAAGATTTGCTTGGGCAGATACTGTCTCTTTCTACGCAAGCTCAACCCCTTAATGATTTTACCTCTAACGTTGTTACTGTTGCAGATAACGAATACAATGTCTCCGTATACCTTGAACAAGATCCCATAAAAACTCTTCATTGGCATATAGACCCTATCATTGATGATAAAAAATCAAGCCTAATAGAGCTCATTAAAAAGCATAGCAGTTCAATTGATTATGAATCAGAAAGATTAGTGGTTTTTTCTATACAGGATACGGAACTTAAAAAGCTACGGGTAAAAATCCAAGCTACGAGAGTGCCTTTTTTAGAATATGGATATATAGAAGGCCGAAAGCAAGGCAGCTTATCTAGCGGACCGATAAGAGTATCGGTCTATCTTTTAAAGTAAGGATTATTATGGCAAACATTCTGATTGTAGATGATGAGGTACAGGTAAGGGAACTTTTGTATAATGCTCTCAAAATGCAAGGATATAGAGTTACTACTCTGCCAAGCGCAGAGCAGGCGCTAGAGATTATCTTTGAGGAGCCGTTTGATCTTGTTATTTTAGATATCGAGATAGGGCAAGAATCAGGAATTACTGTTTTGGAGAAGATCCGGGAGGGAGATAAACAAATTCCTGTTGTAATCTATTCTGGAAATGTTACGGCTGATATTGAAAAAGAGGCAAGGAACGCGGGCGCTAACGAAGTTTTAAAAAAGGATACAGGTATTATACTACTTGTGGAGCAGATTGGGAAAATTATTAGCGCTAAAGACCGCATATCAAAAGGATTATCTCTAAACAAGGAGAAAATAATTCTCATAGTTGATGACGATGACAATGTCAGGTATATCACGAGAAGTTTTTTTACAAATAAAGGGTTTAAGACAATAGAAGCCAGAGATGGCAACGAAGCGCTTGAGCTTATAGGTACTGAGAATATATCATCGGTTTTATTGGATATAGAGATGCCAGGAATGGATGGTATAGCTACCCTAGAGAAGCTTTTAGAAATTAATCCTAAGCTTGGGGTAGTCATGACTACTGGTGTGCAGAATAATGAAAAGGTAAAAAAGGCAATAGAGTTAGGGGCATATGATTATGTGTTAAAACCTTTTGATTTTATGTACCTTGAGTTGGTAGTCTTGTCCAAGCTAGCTATTGCAGAAAGTGAATAACATGGACAGTGAGAATAAAATACATGCTTTAAGATTGAATGAGTTTGAACGAGCGGGACTTTATCTTATATTGCCTGATTCCACGCGATTGGAGCTTACTAGAGAAAACATCGAAAAGGCTACAACAGAATTCTGGCAGAATCCTTCGCGCATCACCCCTGAGATCAGAAAGGCTATCGATTTTCAGAAATGTTACTTCTGTCCGCATAGAGGTAAGGAGGATATGTGTGATTCCATACGCCCCTTATTGCCATTTTTAGATATTATTGATAAATATGTATCATTTGATAAAGTGATTGCAGTATATAGAGAGAAAGAACAGCAGTTGATTCATGCGACAGAAACTAGTATGCAGGATGCTCTTCAATATGTCTCCATATTAAGTTTGCTTAATTATAACCTTGTCTTGAGAAAATATTGGAATTATTATTATGGCGTAATACCACTTATGAGAGGCAAGGATGTGGCTGTCCGTGTATATCTTAATATGTATTGGGCCTACAAGGGGGACAAGGATAAACTGCAAAAGATTATAGTGAAATTTAAAGAAGAGCTTAGGGTTTCTAGCGACAACCAGGTAAAGCGCTTAAATCTGATATGTAAAAATGATGCTTTTATGAATGCCTTTGTAAACACAACTCTAGTTGCAGAGTTTTTATCCATGGATATTGAGCAGATACTCACGCAATCGTTTGAAGATTTTGAGAAAGAATTGATAAAATAGAATCTTGTGAGTACTTTTCTGGCAATGCAAGCAGTAAGAGAAGAGATTATAAAGGGCGCGGCAGAAAAAGGAAAGAAAGTTCCAGGTGAAGAGGGATGGATCTGGCCTGATGGTTTCTTTGGGCAAGGGTCTTCGTTCCCGACAAAATCCTCATCCGCAGGTTCACCATCTAATGCAGGTACTTTAAGAAATAAACTACCTGTGAGCCGAAAGCTTCTTCTTGAGATCCAGACTGCGGTATAGGTCTGTTATCAACATCGTCCCCGCCAGAGGCGGGCAGTGGGTTTTTTTGTTTGTATCACCCAAACTTGCAATGTAAGAGACAATAATTTTTTTTCATTAAATTGACCCCCTGGCCCCCCTGGCCCTTGAAAAAACTCAATTATAGGGCATACTTATACTACAATACAATATAAAGCTAATACGTAATAAAACTCCCTGCCAGCATAGAAGGAGTTTGTTTGTTTTTAAGGTGAGATATGAGTAAGTTATATAAGATAATATCAACTATGCTGTGTGTTACATTATTTATAACTAATGTAATGCCGAATGCATTTGCACTGCGTCCAAAATCAACTAAAGCAACAAACTCATTTACAGGAGATTCTGAAGACAAACAATCGGTCGAGCTCGATATAATGCGCGAGCAGCAGAAACGCGAACAATTACTGGCACGCAGGTTAAGAGGGTTGGTAGGGGCAGGGGAATATGTTGATTTAACAGCAGTATTAGCAAGTTTGAAATCTATAGATGAAAAAGATGAGGAAAGTGTTAATCATAATCTTTTTCTTATCAGGCGACATATTGAGGTTTTGCAAGAAATATATATTGACTGTAATATGCCGGATGGGTACGTATCACATCTTTTAAAAGACTATAGCGAGCCGGGCGAAGAAGAGAGCTTAGAACACATAATGTATGTAATAAGTACAATAAGAAACGAACAAGTGGTGGACGAGATTGTGAAGCTATTAGAGTCTCATGCAGATGCAGCGGTAAGAGAATCCGCAGCAATTATCCTTAGCTATTGGTGCAGCCCAACAATAGCTCTGGCCATACGGCTTAAAGCTTATAATGTACTTGCAAAGACGTTAGGCCCTACAAGGACTAGAATATTTGATACATATGATATCTGGATTATAGATATTAGGGTAGAAGAAGAATACAAGTTTAGGGATTCCGATATAGAGGGAATAGAGCGTTCTTTGCAAGCTGTGCCAAGGGCCCATTTGGATGTTTGCCGCGTGATAATTAAAACATATCCAGAGGAATACCAGGAAAGTGTACCTGAATGGATACGCGCAGATGAAGAAGATCTTGTAAAAAGGATTAGCCTGCTCGGGACCTACGGTAACAGATTGTTTATAGTAAGAATAAACAGCCCAGAAGGAATAGGGGAAACAGTTGCTCACGAAATCGGACATGGGGTCTATGATTTTTGCGCAACAGATAAGCACAGGGCAAGGTTTGACGCATTGCATAAACAGTCTAGAAAATCTACGAATTATTCAGATTTTGCCTATTTTTATGGGGCTACTAATGAGCAAGAAGATTTTGCTACGATCTATGAAGTTTGGCAAAGCGACAGAAAAGAATTACAGAGAAGAAAGCAAGACAGCGATCTCCTTCTAGGGAAAGTTTCTATTATAGAGGAAATTGAGACCGCAGCTGCCAGAACTGGTAAGGAGGTAGATTTTGATAAAGCTTATGGTATCTGGCTGAGCGGAAGGAAGGAGCTTGAGAGAAAAGAGGCTGAGGATGCCGAGGATGATATGTTATGGGGGCCTACAGCTGGCACTCAAAACCATAGAGAAGTCGTTGGACATGAAGAGCTGCCCGTTAATCCACGTATCAGAGCTACAACCAGCAGATTAGATGATGTATCGGTTCTCTTTGCATCAATTGATACTGCTGCATAGTAGATGACCACCCCGCATTGAATCTGTTATCAACATCGTCCCCGCCAAGGGCGGGCAGGCAGCCCGAGGAGCCATTCTTCTTCGCCTTTCAGCATGAAGGCGAAGGTAAGGCTTCGAAGGAATTTCAATATTTTTTTAAGTCTTTTTTGTTTAGCACCGAAGCAGAACAGTTTTTATAATCCTCCGCAGCAATAAAGGTTGCAGAGGATTTTTATTTAGGATATAATTTTAGTTGATGAGAAATAGAAAAAGGGGCTCTTGTTAATCAAAGATCTGTCCATTTGAACGTGATCCCAAAACCATCCATCCATTAAAAGGGAGTAGAATATGTTTAGTAAAATAAAAAAAATTTGTCTTTTAGCGCTTGCGACATTTTTCATGGTATCATTTTCATTAGTTGTATCTTTTTGCCTTTTGGCCGCGCCTTTGGGGCAAAAGGAACCTCCGGCAAAGAATATAGACTTAGTTGCTATAAAAATAGCATTTATCTCAGCTGAGGGAAGAAGAGACGTCAATGAAGTATTAGTGGGTCAAAGAGGCACAATAAAAGCTACTATTCGCAACGACAGCAATGAAAGATTAGCTGAAGTGCCGTGCGATATTCTAGTAAACGGTAGAGTTGCAGCTAATACCAAAGTAACTATGGACCCCAATCAACTTGGCTACCCTGAAGCAGCTGATTATAACTTTAATGCTCCAGGCGATTATAAACTGTTGGTGAAAGTCGATCCGGAAAACCATATTCATGAAACCCAAGAAAACAACAATCATTTTGTAAGAACACTAAAGGTGGTTGAGCCGGAGCCGGAGGAGGATGTAAGGGTTGAAAAAATCACTGTTTTTAATCAAAACCGAATTGCTGTAGACAGCATATCCGCTAACGCCAGAGCAACCATTCGCGTTGATGTTAGAAATACCTCCGCTGTACCCATGCGTAATATTGTGGTGAGGATATACAAAGACGGTGGTCTTATAGACGGTACCAGCGTAAGCCTTCTTCCCAATGAATCAAGGCCTTTAGAGTTTACCCGCGTATTAATATCCAGAGTATTAGGGATTTTTGTCTTAAGCGGCGTAGCCGACCCAGATGATCGTATCCATGAAACAAACGAAGATAACAATATCGCAGAGAAAAAAATAGAAGTTGTTGGCAAATCCGACCTGCATGCAATCGATATCAATGTAAGAAATCAGGAAACCGGTTTGGAAACAGAAGAATTAACCGAGAAAGACCCTTATGTAATACGCGCCTCTTTCATGAACCGCGGAGTTATTACAGTGCCTCATGCTTTATTAGATATTGAGATCAATGGTGATAGGGCGCACGTTAGAACCGTGAATTGTCCCCCTGGAGTTGTCAGAACCCTTAACATAGAAAATAATGTCTTTGAAAGACCGGGTAAGTATACAATTAAAATGATCCTTGATCCCAAGGACCAGGAAGTTGAAAGCGACGAAACAAATAACACTGCATTTACTAATGTAGATGTAGCCCTAAATAATTAAAAGCGAAGTCGAAGTGTTGCGAAGATTGCTCTGCCCGAGGATCCATCCTTGAACCCCCTTGCGCTTAAATAAGTTGCCCACCAAAGGCGGGCAGGCCACCCGAGGAGCAGTTCTTTTAACCCAGAGTTCATTATCGAACTATTTCAAAGTTGTTCTTGACAAATAAGAATTATTCCTATATAGTAATGATTATGAATAAGAAAACACTACCATTAGATCTGTTTACGAGTAAATGTCGAGAAAATAATCTTAAAATTACGCCTCAGAGGATTGCTATATATCAGGAACTAATCAAGGATTGCAGCCATCCATCCACTGATGATGTTTATAAGAAAATAAGAAAGAAATTTCCCAATATCTCGTTTGATACCGTAAATAGAACCTTGCTCTCTTTTGCCCAGATAGGTATTATAAAATTCGCCGAACATTTCGGGCGGCAAAAGAGATTTGATACCGATATTGAACTCCATCATCACTTATCTTGCATAAAATGTCATAGGATTATTGATTTTGCAAATGATGAATACGATAATTTGAAGATACCAAGCAGCATAAAAAATCGATACATAATACTTGGAAAGAAGGTTGTCTTAGAAGTTATTTGCGACAAGTGTAAGAGCAAATAATTCTTTCCTATTGAGTAGTGATAAGTACGACTTAGTAAATTAATGTAAATATACAAGGAGGTGGGTGATTTAGAAAATAAAGCGTAATTAGCGGCATGCAGTAAATAATAAAAAAATATGTACATCAACCAAAAGGAGGAAACTATCATGTCAAACGATAAGTACAGATCAATCGTAAAACTTGATTTCCAGTACGCGCATAGGTTTATGAATTGGCCGTGCGAAGCAAAGCACCTTCACGGGCATTCAGGTCTTTTAACGATTGAACTTGAAGACACCGTAGACCCGGTGACTGGATATGCACACGCTTGTAAAGAGGGATTCAAAAAAGCATGGGAAGTTTGTGACCATTTTCACCACGGAACAATATTTCAAGAAGGTGACCCGCTTCTTGAGGCGGTTCTTGCTGTATACAAAAAGGAAGGCATTCATAACGACCCAGAGCATTGCGTTCCTCTTAAGAAGATAGATCACGCACTTGCTTGGTCATATCCAGAATACAGAATAGTTGTGAGCAAAAAAGTTTCTACTTGTGAGAATCTTTGCGAGCTTTTCTACGAGCTTCTTAAAGACAAGATGCCAATAAAAAAAGTTACTTTTCGCTCATCTTCTATGAACGCAGCATCGAAAGAGTTTAATTAAAAAAAGCCCATATTAGTAAACATCCACCGGCTTAGACGGTGGATCTGTCTTAACTAGGGACAGCGACTAGTTATGCATAGAAGGTGATTATATGAATATCAAAACAATAGCTGTTGTTGTGATTATAATACTGGTTTATTTTTATTTTAAGGCACCTTCAGCGGATTCTATCGTTGAAGCAATGAATGTCAATAGGTTAAAAGGAACAATAGAGTATAAGGGGGTTACTTATACCGCAAAATGGTCCAGCCTTAGGACCCATAAAGGAGAGATCCGGTATATAGGGAGAGCATATGACAAGTCTGCTCCGTACATAACGAATGATGCTATTGTCACCACAGGAGATTTTAGTGACCCATCCAAGGTCAATGTAACTCCTATAAGGAACGGAAACATGAGCTGGTCGGCGCCTGAAAAGCCAACGGGGACTTTGATAGTTCTCCATTTTATCCCAGCAAATAAGGCAGTATATGACGACCTAAAACAGCTAGAGAGTGGGCAGAATGTTAAATTTATTGGAAGAGAAGAAGTTGATAGCAAGATAACGGGTTCTGACAAGAGCTTTATTGGTCTTGGGCATGATAACCATAAATTCTTCTTATTAGAGAAGGTGCGCTAAATAAGAGGAGAAAAGGGTACGTTTCTAATTTAGCATTTAAAAAACAGAAGCGTATCCTTTGTTTTTGTGTTAAAGGACGAAGTAGAATAGTTTTTATAATCCCTTGTAACTAAATATGTTGCAGGGGGTTTTTGTTTGGGGTAGAATAAAAGATAAGGAGGATCTATGAAAATAAAATATATTCTTGCTACTTTTTTTCTATGTTCTGGAATTCTGTTGGGGATTGATATGACGTTGTTGCATGCGCAGACACGATTTGAGAGGATGGATTCTAATAATGACGGCTGGGTATCCCAGCAGGAGTATCTTGGAAAACCATTTGCATTTAATCGCATGGACCGCAATGGTGACGGCTATATCAGCTCTGCGGAGGCTGAGGGGACACCTTTGAATAATTCGCCTACTGGTGGAAAGCGTAAATTTGCTCATGAAACCGTCGAGACAGAAGATACTAGTCAAGCAGCTGATCTGATATATATTGATACGCATAATCATCTGATCGGCTGGGTTAAGAATATGAATGGGCAGGAGGGCGGGTTTAATTGCAGCGGTCCTGCTGAGATAGCATTGGCTGCCATGAATAAAAGTGGTGTAAGGCTTAATCTAGTAATGCCGATGCCCCAGGATGATGAGAAAGATAACAAGCTTATTATGGACTATCTTTTACCTGTTATGGAGAAGTATCCGGGAAGGTTTGCTGTGCTTGGAGGCGGGGGTAGTCTTAATGTAATGATCCAGGAAGCGATCGCTGCTGGAGGGGTAACGGATGGCCTTCTACAGAGATTCGACAATAAAGCCGCGGAGCTTGTTTATAAAGGCGCGGTGGGTTTTGGTGAGATGACAGCAGAGCACTTTTCAATGGGAGAGGGCCACCACTATGAGTCAGCTCCGCCGGACCATCTGCTTTTCCTGCGACTAGCCGATCTTGCTGCTAAATATGATATACCTATCGATATTCACATGGAAGCGATCCCTGAGGAGATGGGGATGCCAGCTCGGTTTAAGTCACCAAACCCATCGGTTTTGACGCCCAACATAGCTGGATTCGAGCGCCTACTGGCCCATAATCGTAACGCGCGGATCATATGGGTTCATCTCGGGTGGGATAATACGGGTAGACGTACTGTAGGGTTAACGCGCAAGCTCATGCAAAGTCATCCTAATCTTTATATGAGTATTCGCATAGCAAGTGGAATGCAGAAGAGACCCGCTGCCATGAAATTAACCTTTCCATTGGATGATCAGGGTAACCTCAAGGAGGAATGGCTTGATCTATTTAATGAATTCCCAGATCGCTTTGTGATCGGAAGTGATGAGATAGTGCTGCGGAGCAATAAACATCCGAGTGCTGGAAGCGTAGAGTCAACGGTGCACATGTTAGAGCAGCTGCCCGATGAACTACGCCGTAAAATCGGGCATGAAAATGCCCGTCGTTTATACAGATTATAGATATAAGGAAGCCATGCTAAAAGTAGTCCATGAATAAAGAACATATTGCTCAAATAACTGATATTATTCAAGAAGAAAAAGTATTGGAAAGTACAAAATTTATTAATTGGGTAGAAGAGATATTTAAGGCGCGGTTTAAAGCTAGGGGAAGAGGCAGACCTACAAAGAAAAGCGGTTGATATAAATTAGGTGTGATCCCTTTTTCTCGCTGCATTTGCGACATTCATAGTGCTATCGCCCAAAATAATATCATTGACAATAAACAAAAATATGGTATTCTAGTTAATGTATAAAAGTTATACGTTGGTAACCTCAGGAGTTACTTACTATGAAGAAAAATACAATAAGCGCTTTAAGCCAAAAAGAGGCTGCAATTGTTGCCCGTTTATCATTTGAGGAAAAGGATATTGTGACGGCGCAAGAGCTTGATTCCTTTTTGCCTAGTGATTTTACCTATCGAAAACAACTTGTTTATACCCTGAAAAAGAAGAGAATTTTAAGGCCCATTAAAAGGGGGGTTTATATCTTTGTGCCTTTAGAGTCTGTGCCCACTGGGCGCCGTGTAAGTGAATTTTTAATCCCGCCAATTTTCTTTCCAGGGGATAATTACTGTATCGGCTATTCAACCATGTTTAATTATTATGGTTTTACTGATCAGCAGTTTCAGATCGTTTATGTTCTTAATACTACCCGTTGTATGAAAAAAACCATAGCGGGAGTATCGTATAAATTTGTAAAAATACCTTCAAATAGGTTTTATGGCCTTGAGAAAATAAGCATAAAGAATAAAGAAATAATTGTTAGCTCAAAAGAGAGGACATTGATTGATCTTATTTATTTTAATCGACCTGTTGGGGGCATTGAAACAGCAGGTGAGATTTTAAGGCGGTTTGTAATGGAAAAGAAATGTGATGTTAAAAAGTTGATTGAATACGCAGTTAAATTTCCCGGGGTTAAAACAAGAAAGGTTGTAGGTTTTAATCTTGAAAAAGTGGGCATTTCAGATAGTTTGTTAAAACCGCTGGAGAAAAGCGTGAAGAATACTTCATTTATCTCAATCTCAGATTCTCGCAAAGGAACTCTCAATAAACGATGGAAGATTATTATCAATGATACACAGAGATAAAGACAAATTTTCTAAATTAGTTGACCGCGCTGCTTCCCTGACTGGATTTTATGCCCCATTGATGGAGAAGGACTATTATCTGACGCTATTTCTTTCTAAAATCAATGAGCTTTCGGATAACCTGATTTTTAAGGGTGGAACCTGTCTCAACAAGATTTACTATTCTTATTACCGTTTAAGTGAGGATTTGGACTTTAGCATGCGTCTTCCCGATTATAGTACCACGCGTGGTAACAGGCGTAAATGTATACAGCCGGTAAAAGACAATATAGAAAATTTCGCCAAGCAATTTGATCTGCGGATTGAGGGAGTAGAAAATGCAGGGAGAAACGTATTAAAGCAATATGTTTATTATCTTGTGTATGATTCTGTGCTTCTACCATCAAAGCAGACAATAAAGTTCGAAGTAGGATTGCGGTATAATACCATCTTAAAACCAGAGCTAAAAGATGTCCAACACAAATTTCTTAATCCCTTTTCTGATGAACCGTTATTTGATGGTGGTAAAGTGAATAGCTTGTCTTTGAATGAAATTGTAAGTGAAAAGCTCCGAGCCGCAGCTCTACGGAAAATAATTGCGCCCCGTGATTTTTACGACCTCGATTTTATTATCCGGCAAGGGTTCAATTTGTCGGATAAAGAGGTCCTAAAGCTATTCGTGAAGAAGATCGAAGAAGATAATGGCGATCCCGATCTGGCAAAGTACAAAAGTAACCTCGGCCGATCAGATAAAGAAATCAAAGACATGAAATCACGCGTTGAGAATGAACTGTTTGATGTTTTGACTGTCAGTGAGAGGGATAATTTCGATTTAGATACAGCGTTGAAAAGGATTAACAAAGCGATGAGAATAATATAGTAATGAAGGGGACGGTCCCCTTTTGCTAAATGCTAAAAAGAGAACCGTTGTTGGCACACAGTAATTAGGCAATCCCTATGGCAGCATTTAACCCTTTTAACAAAATAAGTTGCAAGGGGTTTTTGTTTGGAATATAATATATTAAAAGAGGAGGCCTCATATGGCAATTGAAACGATCAGAATATTTTTTGGCTGGTGCTCAGTTATCAATATCGGGTTATTAATATTGTCCTCAATTCTTATCATTGCCATTCGTGGTACAGCGGCGCGTTTCCATGGTAAAATGTTTAATCTGGATGAAAAATTTCTATCACAGGCATATTTTCAATATTTGGGACAGTACAAGATTGCTATAATAGTGCTTAATATTGTTCCATATTTTGCCTTGAAGATTATGAGTTGATTTACAAGAAGCATGAAAAAATAAGGTTTGGCCCCTCTTTCTATTAGGGGTAGAGGGAACTTAATAATTTAAAGGAGAAAAAGCTATGTCTAAAGGCCATGACGCTAAAAAAAATATAAAAAAGAAGTCAGCAAAAACCCTAAAAGAGAAACGGCTTGAGAAGAAATCGAAAGAAAAGAGTAGCCGCATTGTCTACTAAAGACCGCAGCGATAAAAGGGGCGTTTCTGGTTTTAGTATTTAAAAAAACAGAAGCGTACCAATCGCGCTGTTTAATCTAAAGAAAGTTAACCCAGAAAGAAGGAGAAACAATCATGGGTGATAAAGGGCAGAAAGATAAGAATAAACACAACAAACAAGTAAACATGGCAAAAAATGCAAAAAACGAAGCAAACAGAAAAAAACAAGAAAAAACACGCTAGCAGAAAAAGGGACAGAGAAAATTCACGCTAAGTTTATGCTTAGTAAGCTACAACAAGAACTGGCTTTATATTTCTTCCCAATGATGAGGTTATTAATCTAAAGTTGATATCCGGGCGTGTACCGTGTTAAACACGCAGAGACAAAAAAATATTGTTTTATTAATTATAAACTGATTAATTTTTGAAATATAAAATCGCAGGAGAAGATGTCTCAACTAAATATTTTATTAATTGCTGAAGAATCAGCGGGCTTAGAACTTCTGAAATGGTTTTCAGAATCAAGAAAACAATGCCACATTGTTGCGGTGATGGCTGCGCCTAATAAAAGTCCTCTCCCTTGGAATCTTTCAGTTTGGTCTCTAGCGGAACAATTAAAATTTAACAGATGGCCAATACAACATGTTAAAGAATCTGTATTTGCAAAAAAAATACAAAAATTTGATATCGACCTAATAATTTGTGTTAGATGCTCTTATATATTAGGTGAAGATATTCTAAAAATACCAAAAATAGGTAGTTTTAATCTTCATAATGGATTGTTGCCATATTATGCTGGACTTAATGTAGGGAGCTGGGCTATATATCATGGCGAAAAAGAGGCAGGCGTAACTTTACATTACATGACGCCTGAAATTGATTCTGGTAATATAGTATATCAAGCAGAATTTCCTATAGATGAAAATGATACGGGTCTTTCTGTGCTTCAGAAATGCATGACATTTGGTACGCCTCTTATAAAAAAACTTATTCAAACAGTGTCCAATGATTCTTCTACTATTCCTAGTGTGCCTCAGGATCTAAACAAAGGTAGATATTTTGATGGTAGTGTTCCTCAAAAAGGTCGACTTATCTGGGCAAAAACAGCCGAAGAAATTGTCAATTTTGTCCGTGCATGTAATTATCATCCTTTTGATTCTCCTTGGGGTTATCCCAAAACAAAATATAATAATCGGAATATCCAAATAGCAGAAGCAATAAAGACAGGAATATCTTGTGATAAAATGCCTGGTAGTGTAGGAAAGGTAACTAAAGACGGCGCTTTAATCGCTTCAGGGGATGAATGGGTTTTGGTAAAGACAGTCATAAGTGAATATAAAAGAAGCTCCTCCTTGGATATTCTTCAAGTTAATTCTCATTTGAGTTAGTGTTAACATATTATTAAGGTTATGCACTGTATAGAGGTCTATCGGTGATAGTTGTGCCCCATAATTACATAATTTAAAAAGAGAGGTATGGTATGAAAAAGCGCATAGATCGCAAAACTTTGTTATCATCGCAGCAGGATGAACAGGGCACGGCTGACGCTATTAAAAAAGTGCAGCAGCAGCTGAGTGTAATAGGAAGAAAACTGGACATATTGATCAAGCAGTCTGTAAAAAGGCCTTTTGATAGAAACCAATCTCAAAATCCTCCTCGGCGCTTTGAGCAGTCCCATAGTCACGATAGAGGAAGGCACGATAATTATCAGAGAGAAAGAACTTATACGAAGGTTACTTGTTCGGATTGTAGTAAAGAATGTGAAATTCCATTCAAGCCTAGCCCAGGTCGTCCGGTATATTGCAAAGAATGTTTTTCAAAGCGTAGACAGGGCAACCAATCGAACGTAAGGCAGGATAGTAGGCCTGAGGAAAGAGATATCCCCAAGGAGCGCATCACCGAGAGGAGTCAAGTTAAGACAAATAAAAGACCCTCTACTAAAAGACAGGTTAAAACAAAGCAAAAGCCCATGAAAAAATCCGCTTCTAAAACACAGGCAAAGATGAAGAAAAAGCCTGCCAAAAAGAAGAAGACCGCGTCTAAAAGTAGAAAAAAACGCGCCTAAGTTTCAGCGGTTTAATTGGCAAGTATAATTTATTTATGCAAAATTCCGATCATATACTTATAACAGGCATAACATCTATTCACGGGTGGCCCATATTTTTGGCGTTTAGAGAGAAATACGGAGAGTGCGTGCATGGCGTTGCTCCTGATAATATGTCTCATTTTTTTAAAAATGACAAAAAAGTATTTTTTTGTCATATGGACAAGCCTTCTGAGATAAGAAAGATATTTGATAAGGTCAAGCCTAAGGCGGTTGTTCACGGGGGAGGGGTTTGTGATCTCGACAGGTGTGAAAGCTCGCCTGACTGGACTTATGGAGTAAATGTTTTAGGTACCCGCAATATAGTTAATTTGTCAAAAGATATATACCTACTATACATCAGTACGGATCTGGTCTTTTCAGGAAATGATCCGATGGATTGCGGGTATTCGGAGTCATCATTATGTGATCCTGTTAGCGTGGTTGGCAAAACCTTTGTAGAAGCAGAGAAGGAGATCTTGCGACATCAGATGAGTGGCATAGTACGCCTTGGTTTACCTATAGGACCATCAATTACAGGGACGAAAGGTCCGATAGATTTTATCGCGAAAAGACTCAGTAGAAAATTAAATATGACGCTCTTTCATGATGAGATAAGATCATTGATAACAACGGATGATCTAGCTATGGCGGTCTTGCATTTTTTTGACAAGAGAGGTGTGGGTATATTCCATTGTGGCGGTCCAAAAGAATATAGCCTATATGATATTGGCGCGCATCTTATTAAGAAACGCGGGTATCAGACGGAACATCTAATTCGTTCTTCCCGCTTTGATGAGAAGGATGGCCCGCCGCGCATTGGTCGGGTTGTACTTGATTCTACAAAGTTTTATGAATTTATAGGATTTACTCCTTCTTGCGCCCTGAGTTAGAAGAAGATCTAGAGTAAGGCATGGAATAAATGTGATATGTGTTTTTTAATCCTTTGTAGCTAATATGTTTGCAAAGGGTTTTTGTCTGGGTGTATAATAGTACACATGAAAAAAATCACTACTTATGTAGCCGCTACATTTCTACTTAGCTCTATAGGCTATTATCTGCTTATTCATTCAAAAGCCTTAAATCTGAATCCCTACGTTGTTATGTTTTATCTCATGTGGTGTCCAGCTATCTCTGGTATTATCACCTCACTATTATATGAGAAGAGCATATCTGGGATAGGTTGGAAGATCGGAAGAGCGCGGTGGCTATCTTTAGCTTATTTTCTACCTATAGTTTACGCAGGTCTAGCATATGGGATAGTCTGGGTGGTCGGTTTTGGAGGGATTAACCCTGATTATAAATTTAAGGCATTTAAGCTGATCGTTTTTGGCACTGTATTTAACCTAGCTTTTGCCGCGGGCGAAGAGATAGGTTGGCGTGGTTTTTTAGTACCGCAGTTGCATAAATACACAAGAAGTTTTACAAAAACCTGTTTAATCACAGGCATAATCTGGTCAATATGGCATTTTCCATTAATTATCTCCGGCGTTTACCTGGCAAAGATGCCGATGGTATCGCAACTTTTACTTTTAGTTATAACTGTTACTTTAATGACATTTCCGATCTCCTGGTTGAGATTAAAATCAGGTAGCGTTTGGCCGGCAATCCTGCTTCACACAAGTCATAACCTCTATATCCAGAGATTGTTTGATCCTTTGACAAAGGAGACCTCATCATTGTCAAAATACATGATTGGTGAATCCGGGATTGTTATGGCGGTTATCTTTCTTATTACAGCAGTAATATTCTGGAATCTACGAAAACAACTTCCCATACAAGCTTCCCCGCAATAATAAAGCGATAGCCGCGGAAATCGACGAAATCATTGACAAGCTAGTGGAAAATATGTATAATATAGCCAGGTAATGTAGTAGTTTGCAGAGACAGATGTTTAAAGACCACAAGGTTTAGAAGCATTTACCTTGTGGATTTTTTGTCTATCTTTGCTTAATAAAAATAGAAGATTAAGGATATTAGAATATGATTTCAGCTAACGGTATATCGCTGCGCTATGGGCAGCGGAAACTTTTTTCAAATGTGAATATAGTCTTTAACCCAGGCAATTGCTATGGGTTGATAGGCGCCAATGGTTCGGGAAAGTCAACATTCTTAAAGATACTTTCTGGTGAAGTTGATTCTACCGCGGGTGATGTTGTGGTCTCTAAGGATGAACGGGTCTCGGTGCTGCAGCAGGATCAATTTGTTTTTGATGAATATACTGTGTTGAATACGGTTATTATGGGCCATAAGAAGTTATATGATATTATGGTAGAGAAAGACGCTATTTACGCTAATGAGGACTTTTCTAACGAAGATGGTATTCGTATCTCAGAACTTGAGGCTGAGTTTGCTGATTTAGATGGATGGAATGCTGAGTCTGACGCAGCTAAACTTTTGAGCAACCTGGGGATCACTGATGAGTTTCATCAGCTGCAGATGAGGCAGCTTGAGGCCACACAGAAGGTTCGCGTACTATTATCCCAGGCGTTGTTTGGTAATCCAGATATTCTCTTGCTCGATGAGCCTACTAACCATTTGGATGTTGAGACATGCATGTGGCTTGAGGAGTTCTTGTGTAATTTTGAGAATACAGCTATTGTTGTTTCACATGATCGCCATTTTTTAGATAAAGTCTGTACTCATATTGCTGATATAGATTTTGATAAGATCCAATTATATGCGGGTAACTTTAGCTTCTGGTCAGAATCAAGCCAGCTTGCCCTAAAGCAGCGTACCGAATATGGTAAAAAGGTAGAGGATAAAAGAAAAGAGCTGCAGGCATTCATAGCTCGTTTTAGCGCAAACGCGTCTAAATCCAGGCAGGCGACCAGCAGAAAGAAAACCCTAGAAAAACTGGTGCTTGAGGATATTAAGCCTTCTTCTCGAAAGTATCCCTACATTAATTTTGAAGTGCAACGGGAAGCGGGTAATAGCCTTTTGAGCATAGATGGTCTATCAAGATCGACGGATGAGCAGATCATGTTCGATGATTTTACTATAACTGTTGAAAAGGGAGATAAGATCGCTTTTGTTGGCCCTCATAATCTTGCTAAGTCGATTCTATTTCAAGTTTTAATAGGTGAGACCCAGGCTGACAAAGGTATATTTAAATGGGGGGTCTCTACCAGCAGGGCATATTATCCTAAAGATAATGCCAAATATTTTGATGTAGATCTTAATGTTGTTGAGTGGCTCAGTCAATATACAGATAATACTGATGAGAGTTTTATACGCGGATTTTTGGGACGCATGTTGTTTTCCGGAGAAGAGTCTTTAAAACCGGTCAAGGTATTATCGGGAGGAGAGAGAGTCAGGTGTATGTTGGCGCGCATGATGTTGGTGCAGGCTAATGTTTTGATACTTGATGAACCGACTAACCACCTGGACTTGGAATCGATAACATCTTTAAATACAGGTCTTGAGAGATTTCCAGGGACTATTCTTTTCTCTTCTCATGATCATAAACTGGTTAATACTGTGGCCAATCGTATTATTGAGATCACCCCGAATGGGTATGTCGATCTGGCTGGCACAACATTCGATGAGTATTTGTCTAATAAAAATGTTAAACAGAAACTGCATCAGCTTTACGCTTAACGCGACTTTCGCGTTTTAGGAAAAAAACAGAATATGCCAAATCAAAAGAGAAGAAAAGATGTAAGGAATCTGGCGATCATTGCCCATGTTGATCATGGAAAGACCACGCTTGTGGACGCTCTCCTGAAATATACAGGCGCCTATACGTTTAAGGAGGGTGAGGTTGCTATAATGGATTCAAATCCTCTTGAGAAAGAGAGGGGTATTACCATACTCTCTAAAAACGCTTCTCTTCAATACAAAGGTGTTCAATTTAATCTTGTTGATACCCCTGGGCATGCTGATTTTGGCAGTGAAGTAGAACGTATTCTTAAGATGGTTGATGGTGTGCTTCTTCTTGTTGATGCTTTTGAAGGGCCCATGCCGCAGACTAAATTTGTTTTAAAGAAGTCGCTTGAGTTGCATCTAAAACCGATACTTGTGATAAATAAGCTAGATCGTCCTCACGCTCGCCCGGATGAGGTGGCGAATATGACATTTGACCTTTTTTGTGAGTTGCATGCTTCTGATGAACAGCTTGATTTTCCCATTGTTTACGCTTCTGGAAAGGATGGCTACGCGACTCTTGATCTTGATGAGCCAAGAGATTCTATGAAACCTCTTCTAGAGACAATTTTGCATAGGGTGTTACCGCCGATAGCTAATCCTGATCTACCTTTTCAGATGCTGGTTACGATGCTTGATTATGACTCTTATGTTGGGCGGATCGCCATAGGTAGGGTCTTCCACGGAGCTGTTCGTGTTGGGGATCCTGTGGCACTTGTTAAAAGAGATGGAACCATTGCTAAAGGCAAAGCAACTAAGATCATGAAGTATCGCGGGTTAGTCCGCGTTGAGGCTGATGAGGCCATAGCAGGAGACATTATATCTATCTCTGGTATAGAAGACGTAGAGGTTGGAGAGACGCTTGCGCATATTGATGATCCAAAAGGCTTACCAACTATTAAGATAGATGAGCCTACGATATCGATGAACTTTTCTCATAACACAAGCCCCCTTTCAGGTAAGGATGGAGGCAGGTTTTTAACATCACGCCATATGCGAGAGCGCCTTGAGCATGAGGCTATGATCAATGTTGGTATTAAGGTCGAGGATATCGCGGGATCTGATCGGCTTAAGGTCTCAGGCCGCGGTGAACTGCATCTTGCTATCCTTATTGAGACAATGCGCCGCGAGGGGTATGAGATGGAGGTCTCCAGGCCGCAGGTTATCTTAAAGAAGATGGGCGGTCAAACACTCGAGCCTGTTGAAGAGGTTATAATAGAGGTTGAAGAAGAATATCAGGGCGCTGTTATGCAGGCGATTGGATCTCGCAAAGCTCAAATGCGCACCTTAGAGACAACATCTTCTGGCACTAGCCGCATGGAGTTTGTTATTGCCTCAAGAGCATTGATAGGCTTTAGGGGTGAGTTCCTTACGATGACCCGAGGTAGTGGTATTATGTATCAAAATTTCTTCGAATATCAGACCTATAAAGGAGATATGCCTAGCCGTCAAAGCGGTGTTCTTATTTCGCATGGATCAGGTGACGCGGTGGCGTATGCGCTTTATAATTTACAGCCACGAGGTGAGATTTTTACTAAACCAGGAGAAAAACTATACGAGGGGATGATAGTTGGCGTAAATAACAAAGGGGTGGATCTTGTTGTAAACGCCCTACGTGGGAAGAAATTAACTAATATGCGCGCTTCAGGAGCTGATGACGCGATCGCGCTTATACCTCCACGGCAGATGACTCTTGAGTTCGCTCTTGAGTTTATTGAGGATGATGAGCTGGTTGAAATAACCCCCAAGCATATAAGGCTAAGGAAATTTAATTTAACAGAGGTGGATCGCAAGCGGGTGACCCGCGGCGAGCAATCGAAATAATCATGATTAGACGCTGTTTCTGTCTATTCCTGGTTATTTACGAATAAGGTTGACATATCAGTAAAAGAGTGTATACTCATAATAGTAGGTAACGGTTTTAAGTAGTAGATAAAAGAGTAGATGGTTTAACCGCAAGGTAGAATATTTTACTTTGCGGTTTTTTAGTCGATCTGCCCCTATTTACTATAAATCTAAGAAGAAGGAGGTAGTGAATAATGGCACAAGGAACAGTAAAATGGTTCAATAACTCAAAAGGGTATGGATTTATTACGCCTGAGTCGGGTGAAGATGTATTCGTGCACCATGCCGCAATTCAGGGAGATGGCTATAAATCTTTAGATGAAGGTCAGTCAGTTCAGTTTGATATTGAACAGGGCCCTAAAGGCGCGCACGCAACTAACGTAGTAAAGCTCTGATTGAAGAGATACGGCCCGGCATTCTATGCCGGGCCTATGTATTTTACACAGGAGGATACATGCATACAGGTAAAATAAAGAAGTTAGTACGCGAGAGAGGCTTTGGCTTTATCAGTGATACTGATGGTAGAGAGGTATTTTTTCACCAGAGCAGCCTTGTTGGTGTTAACTTCGATGCTTTAAAAGAGAATGATAGCGTAGCGTTTGAGGTTCAGAATGGCGACAAGGGTCCGTGTGCGACTAATATGAGTATTGCTGAATAATTACAGGTAATTGATAGGAAAAAGTCTGCTTACTAAGCAGACAAGGAGGCGGTATGGGATTTGGACAAGGCGGTGGGTATGGCGGAGGTCCGCGAGAGATGCATAAGGCGACATGTGGAGAATGCAAAAAAGAATGCGAAGTGCCTTTTAAGCCGAGTGGAGATCGTCCGGTATATTGCAAGGAGTGTTTTTCAAAGCGCAGAGACGACAATCGCTAGTAAACAGTAGATTACGTAGAGCTGATAGTATATAATCTGAGGTGATTCTTAAGATTCGTATTGTTATCGGACGTTGACGCTGGATAATGGGTGAGATTTATTGTGTTTAACTTCCCTCTGATGCGCGTAACAGTAGGCTTCCGGATTGTAAATACTTAAGACACGCTTACAATGAAGAAACTTGCAGATTCTCTTTCTTTTTATTGATGCGACTTCTTTCATTATTGCTCCTTTTCACATATTATACCACAAAAGGAGCGAAAAAGGTATATTATCTTCAGTTTTTACGCTTGTTCAGTAAAATGAGTCATTATGAGCGCCCCCTTTTAGTTGTGGCTAAAAGGGGGTTTTTTACCCCTCCCAATATATGAGTTGCAAGCGGTTTTTGTTTGTGATAAAGTAAGTGCTAGCAATTATTTCTAATTACTATCTATTAGTATAGGAGATTTTTATGAGTGATTATCCAGTTCCAAGAACAAAGATAAGAATGGGTGACATGCCTTATAAGTTTCGAGAAGACAAAGATTTTGTCTATTCTGATACAGGCTGGAAATTAGATAAGGAATTTGATAGTATGTGGCTGAAGATAAGTACAAATGGTGAGGTAACAGTTAAGGCCAATTATAGGGGGTATGCCTGGGATGGCTGTACACCCAAGAAGAGTATCCTCAACCTTATTATCATTGGGGTTCCGGATGGACATGTAAATCATAGAACAATGAAGCCATACACATATTATGCTTCAATGGTTCATGATGCCTTATATCAATATCTGGATTCGGTGCCTATCCAAAAGAAAGATATCGATCTGCTCTTCTTAAAGATGCTCGGAGATTTTAAGTTAAGGAGAATCTATTATTTTTTTGTAAATCATTTTGGCGGCATGGGCATTAAGCAGAATAATATAAAAAAATACTCTGATCTGGCAAGAAAGCCCAGGGCGTAGCTAGCTGCTTTTTTTATGGAAGAATCAAAAATAAAATACCCATGCGAGTGGGGATATCGTGTTATAGGAGAGAGCAAAGATTCCTTGAATCGCGCAATTTCGGATGCTTTGAGCAGCTTTGAATATTCTACGTCTTTCTCTAATTTTAGTAAAACAGGGAAATATATTTCACTTGAGATAGCGGTCAATGTAAATAGCGAAGTAACGCGTAACGAGGTCTATGGTTTATTGCGCGCGCATTCGGCGGTTAAGGTTGTTATTTAGGTTTATCTTTAAAGTACTCTAGGAGGTTTTTATATGATAGGAAAGATTATAGATTTTTTTAAGACAGGTATCTGGCGAATTCCATCAAGGAAACTCTCACCTGTAAAATCATTTATGATCAAGCAGCTTAGGATCGTTATCCTCGCATTAAGGGGCTTTGATGAGGATAAGTGTAACCTCAGGGCTTCAGCCCTTACGTTTTATTCACTCCTTTCTATCGTGCCGGTTGCGGCCATGATATTTGGCATCGCGAAAGGATTTGGGTTTGAGAGGCTTCTTGAGAAGCAGCTTCTTGAGAAGATGCATGGGCATGAAGAGATAGTAACTAATGTTATAGCTTTTTCTAAGTCGCTTCTTGAGAATACAAAAGGCGGGGCCATAGCTGGTATAGGTATCGCTATTCTATTTTGGAGTATCTTAAAGGTTTTAGGTAATATTGAGATATCTTTTAACGAGATATGGGGAATTAAAAAACCGCGCACAATAGGACGAAAGTTAAGTGATTATTTATCTATAATGCTTCTTTGCCCTGTCTTATTGATAATGTCTAGCAGCCTTACGGTATTTGTTACAACGCAGATCACTCTCATAACAGCAAAGATATCTCTTTTAGGCGCTATCAGTCCGGTGATATTTTTTGCGCTTAAGTTTCTGCCATACTGTACGCTTTGGATATTATTTACATTTATCTACATATTTATGCCAAATACGAAAGTCAGTTTTAAATCAGGGCTAATGGCTGGAATATTAGCTGGTACGATATATCAGATAGTTCAATGGGGGTATATAAATTTTCAATTAGGAGCAGCTAGATATAACGCGATATATGGCAGCTTTGCGGCCTTACCGTTATTTTTGATATGGGTACAGCTTAGTTGGCTTGTTGTGTTGCTTGGTGCTGAGATCTCATTCGCTTGCCAGAACGTAGACACATATGAGTTTGAGCCGGATTGTCTGCGCATAAGCTATTCTTTTAAGAAGCTGGTTACGCTTGGGATAGCTCATTCTATAGTAAGGTCGTTTTGCCTTAAAGAGGAGCCGCTTACAGCTGAAGATATATCTCATAATATGGATATACCCATTAGGCTTGTTAGGCAGATACTATTTGAACTTGTTGAATCAAAAGTTATATCAGAAGTACGGCCTTCAGAATCCAAGGTTCCCAGCTATCAGCCTGCGCTTGATATTAATGAGATTACCATTGAGAGCATAATCAATGCTATCGAGGCTCGGGGCAGCAACAACCTGCCTATCTCTGAGACAGAGGGTTTTAAGAAGATATCTGAGAGCTTACAGACCTTCAGCGCTAGTGTGCATAAATTACCCGCAAATCTGTTATTAAAGGATATCGCATAGAAGAGATTAAGCTATACGCGTGATGATAAATTATATTAGATTTAGTTATGTAAGCAACCATTTTGTCTTTTGCCTTTCTATTGCTTGACAATTGAGTGAATTTTATGTATCGTGGTATAAAAGGCGGACGCTTATGGATGATATTAAGAAGAAGAGAATACTTATTGTTGATGATGAGCCGGATCTGTTGAGTGTTATGGTAGCTATACTCCGTGACGGCGGCTTTGAGGTCATACCTGCATCGAGTGGCAGTGAAGCTGTTACTTTAGCTGAAACTGAACAGCCCGATCTAATATTGCTAGACATTAAGATGCCAAAGATGGATGGGGTTATGACTACAGATCTCTTAAGAGGTAAAGATGCAACACACCATATTCCGATCGCATATCTTTCAAACTTAGTTGAGGAGAAACAGCTAGTACAGGATAGGGTAGTTGGAAGTAGGATCGGTAATATGTTCTTTATACCGAAAACCCTTCCAGGAGAGAAGATAATAGAGCTCATAAATCAATCGTTTCAGAACTAGAGTTCAGCTTAGTAAATAAATTAGGCCATTTTATATGCTGTGTTAGTAGGCATATGGGATGGCTTCATTTATGTTGCAATGGTTTTTTAATTGATATATAATACGATCCTAATAATAGACTAATACTGAATAAATATACCAACCCTACTTAGTAAAATTTTTGCCATGAATTTAAAGACCCCATACTATCTGCTCGATGAGCGAAGATTGTTAAAGAACTTAAAGATTATCAAGCGCATTCGGGATAACTCTGGAGCAAAATCAGTTCTTGCGCTTAAGTGTTTTTCGACCTGGTCTGTCTTTGATCTTATGAAGAGGTATATGGATGGAACGACCTCCAGCTCTCTGCATGAGGCGCGACTTGGGTATAAGAGGTTTGGCAAAGAGGTCCACGCTTATTGCGTAGCATATTCTCGTAAGGATGTAGAAGGGGTTAGCAAGTTTGCTGATAAGATAATATTTAATTCATTGTCTCAACTGGATACCTTTTATCCTAAAGTAAAAAAGAGTGATATTGGCCTGCGGCTTAATCCCGGGATTAGCTATTCACATTTTGATCTAGCAGATCCTGCGCGAAAGTTCTCACGCTTGGGGGTAGGTTCTAAACAGTTAACAGCAAAAACACTCTCTCGTATAAGTGGGGTAATGTTTCATATCAATTGTGAAAATGATAATTTTAATGATTTCTCATCAAAGATCGATTATATAAGTAAAAACTATTCTGATATATTAGATCGTATGGAGTGGGTAAGTCTAGGCGGTGGCATATATTTTACTAAAGAAGGTTACCCTATAGATAAGTTTTGTAAGAAACTAAGCGATTTCAGCAATCGATTTAATATACAGGTATATTTAGAGCCAGGGGAGAGCGCCATTACCCAATCAGCCGAGCTCGTTACTACGGTTCTTGATCTTGTTCATAATAAGACTGATATTGCCATTGTGGACGCCTCAATAGAGGCGCATATGCTGGATCTTTTGACTTACAGGATCGATGCTAAGATGAAGGCTAACAGCAAGGGTAGATATAAATATATGGTTGCTGGGCGTTCGTGTTTAGCAGGTGATATATTTGGTACATATCGCTTTAAGTCAAAATTAAAAGTTGGAAGTACTATTAGATTTAGTGATGCTGCTGGCTATACTATGGTTAAGAAGAACTGGTTTAATGGTTTAGAGATGCCATCTATAGTAATAAAGAGACTCAGTGGTAAGGTTGAATTAATACGTCAGTTTAGTTATAAGGATTTTGAAAATAGTCTATCATAAAGAACATATTATGCATAAGGAGGATCTGTAAAAATGAGGAGAAATGTCTTAATTGTCGGAGCTGGTGGTGTAGCGCACGTAGCTGCGCATAAGTGCGCGCAGAACAACGATCTATTAGGTGATATATGCATAGCTTCCAGAACCCAAAGTAAGTGTGACACAATAATAGAGAGTGTAAGGAAGAAGAACCACATTAAGGATATTACGAAGAAGTTATATTCGCGCCAACTTAATGCGCTTGATATTCCTGCTGCAGTAAATCTTATCAAAGAGACAGGTTCGCAGATAGTTATTAATCTTGCCCAGTCGTATGTAAACATGTCGCTTCTTCAAGCTTGTATTGAGACAGGCGCGGCTTATATAGATACAGCGATACATGAGGAGCCTGACAAGGTCTGTGAGGATCCACCATGGTATGAGAACTATGAGTGGAAGCGAAAGGATCTTTGTAAAGAGAAGGGTATAACAGCTGTATTAGGGGCAGGTTTTGACCCAGGCATGGTAAACGCCTATTGCGCCCTAGCTCAGAAACACTATTTTGATAAGATAGATACCATAGACATAATGGATGTGAATGCCGGCAATCACGGCAAATACTTTTCTACAAACTTTGATCCTGAGATTAATTTTAGGGAGTTTAAGAAGGTCTGGACATGGATAGACAGAAAATGGGTTATGGAGAAGGTCCATTCGATTAAGATGGTCTATGACTTTCCAGTAGTTGGAGAACAGCCTGTATATCTAAATGGTCATGATGAACTCCATTCTCTGTCTAAATTTATAGATGCCAATAGTATACGTTTTTGGATGGGTTTTAGTGACCATTATATTAATGTCTTCTCAGTGCTTACGAACTTAGGTTTAACTTCTGAGAAGCCTATCAAAACCGCAGAGGGCGTTGAAGTAGTGCCACTAAAGGTAATAAAGGCGATCCTCCCTGATCCATTATCACTCGCTCCCAACTATACGGGCAAGACTTGTATAGGAAATTATGTCAAAGGCATAAAAGATGGTAAGGAGAGAGAGGTCTTTATATATAATACATGTGATCATCCTGAGTGCTATAAAGAGGTGGAATCTCAGGCGATATGTTATACAGCTGGTGTTCCACCGGTTGCTGCTGCAGCGCTTATTGCCAATGGGGCTTGGGATACCAAGACTATGGTCAATGTCGAGGAGCTGGATCCAGACCCATTTATAGAATTACTCAATAAGATAGGTCTGCCAACAGTGGTTGAAGAGAACCCGAAGACTCTGCCGCTGCCTGATAAGGCGTCTGGTAAGCTTGCTCTAGCGCGCTAAAGACTTAGATTGGATATACAAAAAAAGGGACACTCTTTACAACTATATTAAAATCAATAAGTAATAGATAAATTAGCATAAGGTAAGTTTAAAGTTTATCTTAGTGGTAGGGCTGTGTGCAAAGCATGCAAAAATCAGTTAAGCAATTTATTTGTAACCATTTAATTTAAAACAAGTTACAAGGAGTGTCCCGATTATTTCTGATATGCCGGTTCTGTCAAAAGTTATAATCATAATATTGGTGTTGACACTTATCACAGGCT
Organism: Candidatus Omnitrophota bacterium; assembly: GCA_042577545.1. Lineage (GTDB taxonomy): Bacteria > Omnitrophota > Gorgyraeia > JABMRG01 > JABMRG01 > JBHPDT01. The sequence continues at coordinate 29,005 of JBHPDT010000009.1, forward strand.
ATATTCTAGGGTTTAGTCAGGCGATCTTTCCTTTTATAATCTTTCTATTTGTTGCTAAATTTATTATAATTTTCCTCATTTTTTTATTTATCTATTGGTCAGTCTCCGCGTTATTATGGAGATTTACTCCTGTAAGTAAAGTCTTTCAAGGACGCAAGTCTTGGTTCTGGGCGATTACTTTTGTTCTGGCAATCGTATGCATAGGGGTTGTAATAGTAATTAAAGACTTTTATACGTCAATTGATTTCTCTTCATCTGAATCCCTCAAATCTTTACCATATCTCTCTTACGTTGATGAAGATAGGCACTCTGGTAAAAAAGGCGTTCTATCATATAAACCAGACTCAATTAGCGATGGAGTCAATATCTTTAATTTTTGTAGGATACCTTCCGCATTCCTGATGGATAATAACGGTAATATTCTTCATAAGTGGGCGCCAGAGATGGAAGTTCAGAAGAAGTATTGGGAGTGGCATCATGTACAGCTTTACGATAATGGTGATCTACTGGTTGCTGTGGCGGATGTAGGGCTAATAAGGTTTGATAAGAATGCTGATATAAAGTGGATAGCTAAAACTCGCGCCCATCATGATATTGCTATAGCTGATAATAAGGATATCTATACTATCTCTAGGAGGGAGAGAATAGTCTTTAAGCATGGCCTACCAGTGCCTGTCCTTGAAGATTATATTGTCATTATTTCACCAGGAGGAAAGATTAAAAAGGAGATCCCTCTTGTTAAGATATTAAAGAAAGAGATACCATTTAGGAAAATCCTTAATATATATAGATGGATAAGTGAGTATAAAAATTTTAAAGAGATAATTGACGCAAGAAAGAATAGCGATTTTACGTTTATACGCAGCAGCGAGGCTGACATTTTGCATACGAATACTATTGAAATAATTGACAGGGATATCGATGGTGTATGCGAGAAGGGAGATATATTATTATCCTCATATATGCTGGATCTGGTTTGCATTATAGATATAGAAAAAAATAAGCTTAAATGGTCTTGGGGCAAGGATTACCTTGAGAATCCACATCACCCGACTCTCTTAGATAATGGTAATATCTTGATATATGATAATGGTAATAGAAGAGAGTACTCGCGAGTCGTAGAGCTAGATCCTATTACTAAGGGGGTCTCCTGGAAGTATGATGCCAGGCCGCGCTCTTCATTCTTCTCTTTTTGGGCAGGCGCAAATCAGAGATTACCGAATGGAAATACGCTTATTACTGAGAGCAGCCAGGGCAGGGTATTTGAGGTGACCAGAAGCGGAAAGATCGTATGGGAATATAACAGTAGTTTTATATTTCCAAATGGCAAAAAAGCTACAATTTATAGGATGATGCGCTTAGTAGATCCAAAAGATTATTCTTTTATTAAAAGTTCGGATTAATATTGACTTTATTTTATAAGCTGGTATATTTTATTTATATGGTTAAAATGCAAAAAAAAGAGGAGGGGTGTATGGCAAATCGCAGACTAGGAACTGGTTTGTTGTTATCATTTTTTGTTATTGTATCCTTATTATATGTATCAGATTCGTATGCCAGGCCTAGAGGGGGAGGCAGGGCCAGAGGTAATCCCCCAGGACCCAGGGGTGGACAAGGTGCTGGGCCAAGAGGGTCAATCAAACAAAAATCTCAAGTTAATACTAGATGGGAAGCCAAGGCTGATAAGAACCAAGATGGCCATGTAGGCAGGGCTGAGGCCAGGCATGCTAAGGGCAGCCGTGGTAATAATCCTCCAGGACCAAAGGGTGGACCAGGCGCAGGCAATAAAGCGCAAGTCAATAAGCCTTGGGAAGCAAGAGCTGATAGAGATAATGATGGTGTTGTAGAGAGAGGGGAAAAGAGGCGTTGGGATAACAGGGGTAAATCCAAAGTTAACAAGCCATGGGAAGCCAAGGCAGATATAAATAACGATGGCAGAGTAGATCAGGCTGAGATGGGTGGGTGGAAAGATTCCCATCCGCGCAGGGATAGATCGCAGGTTAATAAACCCTGGGAAAAGAAGGCTGACGTAAATAACGATGGCAGAGTTGATCAGACTGAGATGGATGCTTGGAAAGACTCTCATCCGCGTCAGGATAGATCTGAGGTCAACAAGCCATGGGAAGCTAAGGCAGATGCAAATAATGATGGTGTAGTTGATCAAACAGAGATGCAGCAATGGAACAATAGGCCTAAAGATAAGTACAATGTTAATAAGCCCTGGGAGAAAAAGGCCGACCTAAATAATGATGGTAGAGTAGACCAGACTGAGATGGGTCAGTGGAAGGAGTCTCACCCACGTAAAGACAAGTCTGAAGTTAATAAACCTTGGGAAGCAAGAGCTGATGTTGATAATGATGGTGTTGTAGAGAGGGCTGAGAAGAAAAGATGGGATAACCGAGGGCAAGGTAATCCTCCAGGGCCAAAAGGTGGACCAGGCGCAGGCCGAAACCAATCAATCAAGCAGAAGTCTCAGGTCAATAAACCCTGGGAAGCCAAGGCTGATAAAAATAAAGATGGCCATGTAGGTAAGGCTGAGAAGAAAAAGTGGGATAATAAGCATGGGGGCAGAAAGAGATAGATATTATAGAAGAAGCTATTTAGTATGATAATCAATAATGCCCGATTATTTTATAGTAATCGGGCATTGTTGATATATAGTATAATTTTATCATTACTGTCCAAAATAGCGTCATTGCGAGCGAAGCAAAGAAGGCGCCCGCCAGAGGCGGGTCCGCCTTCGGCGGAAGCGAAGCAATCTCAGGCCTTTGAGATTGCCACGTCGGCCCGTTGGGCCTCCTCGCAATGACGGAGGTTTTTCTCTTGGCTCTTTCACGTCTGGCAATGACGGACTTGATATTATGGCATAGTCGCAATGACATATTGTCAAACCAATATTTCAAACAGATATTATCGTCGTACAACCTATGCTAATTTGGACACCAGTATAATTTTATTGATATGAAACTTTTTTATATTCTATATTGTCTAATATAGTGAAGATCGGAATAGATATAATATATGGATACATTAGATAGAGATCTGATAATAAGAGCGTCAGAGGGTGATGTAGACTCATTTGAGCAGATTTATAAGGCTTACTCAGGGTTTGTTTATAATCTAGCTTTACGCGTTGGGCGTAACAAAGACGATGCTAACGAGGTAACCCAGGATGTCTTTATGTCAATATATCGCAATCTTAAGAACTTTAAATTTAACTCATCTTTTAAGACATGGGTCTATAGAGTAGCCACAAATTATTCTATAAATTATGCTAAGAAAAGATCCAAGGTCAATGATCGTACAATTGAATATAGTGATAGTCTAGATTCGCATACTACGGAGAGTGAAATTAGCGCCAATATTGAGAAAGAGCATAGGAGCTTTGTGATTAAGAAGATGCTAGATATGCTTAATCCTGAGTATCGAATCTGTATGGTCTTAAGGCACATAGAGGGCTTAAGCTATGAAGAGATAGCTGATCTATTAAGGGTTAATATAAATACAGTTCGAACTCGATTAAAAAGGGCCAGAGAGAGATTACTGGCAGCGAGAAAAGAGGTGGTTAACAATGAGGTGTGAAAGAGCAAAAGAGCTGATACTGACCGATCATATGGATAAGCAGATAGGTAGCCAAGAGCAGGAGATGCTTTTAGCCCATCTTGGAGAATGTGACAGATGCAGAGAGTTTCAGTCCTCAGCTAAAAAAACAATATCCGACCCCTTTGAATCAATCAAAGAAGCCTCCCCACCTGATTCAGTATGGCTTAATATTAAGAAGAGTATTGCCCAAGAAGAGAGCCAGCAAGCTCAAAACCCGATTGCGGATCTATTGAATAGACTTAGGTCTATAATAATATTGCCAAAACCTGTATTTGCGACCGCGACTGTTTTTGCTGTCTTAGTTATGGCGCTGGTTATTGTAAGGCTGCCATACAGGGATAAGGCGGTGTTGAATAATTATTTAGCAGATCAGGCAGAGTTTTTAAATTCATTGGATAATGGTTCTATCGATTCATATGATGAGAATTACCAGGATTTAGGTTCGGATATAGAAGAGTTTTTTCTGTAGGGAAACTTTTCACGCGAGTTTTTTGTCTAAGTTAGTGAAAGGGAGGTGGCTAAGATGAATAGAAGATTTAAAGAGATAGCGGTCTTTGGAATGGCAGCGGCGATGGCGCTTATGAGCGTATCAGCATATGCGCAAGCCCCAAAGGGGTCTGGGCAAGAAGAGGCTGGCGGCAAGAAGAAGATGATGATCGAGAATCTTGTTGAGGAGTTAGGCTTGACCCCAGAGCAGCAACAGCAACTAAAGGAGCAGAGGGCCGGCTGCAAAGAGGGTAAGAAGGGCGCAAGAAAAGAGCTTAAGGCAGCGAGATCCCAGTTGCGCCAGGAGCTGGAGAAGGAAGTGATCGATAAGGAAAAGATAGACTCATTGGTCTCTCAGATCAAGACCTTATCAGGTCAGATGCTCGATAATAAGGTAGAGGGAGTACTTGCTATGCGCCAGATACTCACTCATGAGCAGTATACAAAATTTCGTGAAAAGATGAAGGAGAAGCGAAAGAAGCATAAGAAGTTTGCGAAGAAAAAGGGCAAGAAGGGTAGCGCTTGCAGCCCGTTTAAAGGTAAGAGCTTTTGTGAACCAAAGGAAGCGCCAGTAGAAGTTGAATCGGAGTAGGAATTGAAATCCGTCTTTTCCGTCATTGCGGGGAGACTTGCGAAGCAAGTCGACGTGGCAATCTCAAGACAAAGATTGCTTCGTCGACACTTTGTGTCGTCTCGCAATGACGTGTAACGCAGTCTGTACGCAGGAACGACAAAAATTAATCCCATGGCAAATAGCAGTATGATAATAGAGATAGAAGGCGTGGGCCCTGTGTTGTTTGAAAAGAGCAAGAGGGCCCGCAACCTTAATATATCTGTACGGATATCTAAGCCTGTGCGTGTCTGCGTGCCGTTGAGAATATCATTTGACAAGGCTAAAGAAGCGGTCAAATCTAAAATAGGGTGGATAATAAAACATTTAGCAAGGGCCAACCATTTAAGAAGTATCTATAACTCAAAATTAATCGATGTATCTCATTTAAGTCATATTCAAAGAAAAGAGAAGCTCATTGACAGGGCAAAAGAGCTGGCAGCAGAGCGCGGGTTCAACTATGGTAAGATATCTATCCGCAATCAGCGCACTCGTTGGGGCAGCTGTTCTGCGCGCAATAATATAAGTTTAAATATTAAACTTATTCAACTTCCTGATAGATTGATAGATTACATAATACTGCATGAGCTTATACATACTCGCATAAAGAATCACGGACAGGATTTTAAGAGAGAGTTAAACAGGCTAGTTGGTAACAGACAGGCGCTTAATTTAGAGATAAAGAGATACCATATTAGCTTGATGGAGTGAGGTTTGTGGAGGTAGGAAAATAAATAATGGGTTACAAAGATATTACATTAAAGCTTCCTACAGATTATACTGAGGCAGAGCTTAAAGAGAAGATCAGAAAGAAACTAAGGATCTACGAGTTCTCCTATCAGATCAAGAGAAAGAGCCTTGATGCTAGAAGGAAGACGATTATACATTGGCAGATTCAGGCGCTGGTCTCATCAAGGCATATTAATGGCACTGCGCCTGTGGGGCCCCCATCTTTAAATATTATTTATAAGAAGAGAAGAGAAAAGGTTCTCGTTGTTGGAAGCGGTCCAGCTGGATTTTTTTGCGCGCTTATTCTTCAGAAGAGCGGATTCCATACGACATTAATAGAGAGAGGTTCTGATATTAAGACCCGGGCTAAAGGGATTGCGGAATTTGAAAGCACGGGCGTATTTAGCCCGCTCAATAATTACGCGTTTGGCGAAGGTGGAGCTGGAACTTTTTCTGATGGAAAGCTAACCTCAAGATCTAAACATATATTACGTGAGAGGGATTTTATTATATCAAGTTATATCAATGCCGGCGCGCCCCAAGAGATACGATATTTGGCTTATCCTCACCTTGGTAGTGATAATTTAAAAAAGCTTACCAAACGGCTCAGAGAGGATTTTATTAATATCGGGGGCAGTGTTATCTTTGAGACAACCTTGCAGGGCTTGAAGATAGATAAAGGTGTGGTGGTTGAGGCGATCACATCCAAGGGGCCTATTGAGGCGGATATTTTTGTTATTGCGCCAGGTCATAGCGCTTATGACACGTATCGTATGTTGATGAAGAGAGAGGTCAAATTTCATACAAAGAACTTTGCTATAGGTTCTAGGGTAGAGCACACACAAGAAGTTATTAACAAAGCGCAATGGTCTAAAGAGAGTCTACCTGGTCTAAAGGCTGCTGAGTATCGTCTTACCTCAAACGCTGATGGTCAGACAGGGGTATATACATTTTGTATGTGTCCAGGTGGAACTATTATTCCCGCTACAGCATTTAATAATACAAATATTGTAAATGGGATGAGTCTATACAAGAGAGATGGAAAGTTTGCTAACGCAGCTTGCTTGGCTGGAGTTAATCTTGAAAAGATGCTTGGCAGAGAGGTCTCACCTCTGGAGGCTCTCGATTGGGTTGAAAAGCTTGAGCGTAGTTTTTATGAATTTTCAGATAGTTTTAAAGGACCATTTTGTACAATAAAAGATTTTATTGATAAGAGAGAAGTCTCAGGCGCCGTTGAATCAAGTTATCCCTTGGGGCTTAAGCCAGCTCCTTTATGGGATCTGCTTCCGCAAGAAGTGAGTAAGCCGATCAGAGAGGGCCTTAAGGATTTTTGCAGAAGAATAGAAGGATTTGATACAGGTATTATCATGGGGCTTGAGAGTAAGAGTTCATCTCCGATTCAGGTTATTCGTGATAAGAGCGGTTTATGTGAGGGTTTTAATAATCTTTATTTAGCCGGAGAGGGGAGTGGATATTCCGGTGGAATAATATCAAGCGGCGCTGATGGCATAAAATCTGCTATAGCAATCGCAGATATATATGGGGTATAATTAGATATGGCTACTAAATTTAAATATCTTCTTATTCTGGCTGTTGTGTTGATATCTTTTGCGGGATATGGAGAAGGGGAAGAGACCAAAATGGAGAAAGCTACGTTTGCGGGAGGCTGTTTCTGGTGCATGGAAGCGGCATTTGAAAAGATAGAAGGCGTTAAAGAGGTTCTCTCTGGTTATGCTGGCGGATCAACCACTGATCCTACATATAATAATTATGCTGATGGGGATCATATAGAGGTTATTCAGATTACATATGACCCATCTGTAGCGAAATATACAGAATTGCTCGATGCGTTCTGGAGACAGGTAGACCCAACTGATGCGGGAGGCCAATTTGCAGATAGAGGGCCTCATTATAGAACAGCGATATTTTACCATAGCGAAGAACAAGAACGCCTTGCTCTTGAGTCAAAAAATAAGCTGCAGGATTCAGGAGTATTTGACAAAGATATAGTGACAGAGATCATTCCTGCGTCAATATTCTATAAGGCAGAGGGTTATCACCAGGATTATTATAAGAAAGAGCCTAAGCGATATAAGGCATACAGGTCTGGTTCTGGTAGAGACCAATTTATTGAGAAGACCTGGTGTAAGATCAAAAAAGAGAATAAGAGCTTTTCCAGGCCCTCAGATAAGGAGCTTCAAGACAAATTAACCCAACTTCAATATGAGGTTACCCAGCTTAATGGAACTGAGAGAGCGTTTGATAATGAGTATTGGGATAATAAAGAGGAAGGTATTTATGTTGATCTAGTATCTGGCGAAGCGCTCTTTAGTTCAATTGATAAATTTAAATCAGGCACTGGCTGGCCAAGTTTTACAAAACCGCTTGAGTCTGATAATATTGTTGAAAAAGAGGATGACACTCTCTTTATGAAGCGGATTGAGGTTAAAAGTAAGGATGCTGATTCACATCTTGGCCATATATTTGATGACGGACCGAAACCAACAGGAAAACGATACTGTATAAATTCCGCTGCTCTGCGTTTTATTCCAAAGGATGAGTTAGATAAAGAGGGGTATGGTAAGTATCAAGATCTTTTTGAGAAGTAAAATGGTAAACTACGTTGTTTTTGCTGCAGCAAGCATCTCCTGAGCGTGATTGAGTGAGATGTTACTCTTCTTGTCGCCGCTCATCATCTTGGCAAGTTCTTCGACCCTCATACTATTATCCAGGGTCTTAACATCGGTAATAGTACGATTGTTCTTAACATATTTAGACACCTTAAAATGTGTATCAGCAAAACTGGCTATCTGGGGAAGATGGGTAATAAGTATAACCTGTCGGCCTAAAGACAGCTCTTTTAATTTTTGGCCTGTTATTGTGCCAAGTCTGCCGCCAATCTGGGCGTCTATCTCATCAAATATTAAGACTGGTATCGGGTCAACCTTTATGAGAGCCTTCTTAAGAGCAAGCATTACGCGCGCTGCCTCACCCGATGAGACTATCTCAGCCAGAGGCTTAAGACCTTCTCCCGCGTTAGGACTTATATAGAAGGTCACAGAATCCTGGCCATCAGGGTTCAATTCGGCATTCTCAACGCGACATTCAAACTCAACATGTTTTATACCCAACTCATTTAATT
>JBHPDT010000010.1:0-36806 GCA_042577545.1 Candidatus Omnitrophota bacterium
TAGTGAGGAGCGCGTCGAATGGGCACAAACTAACGAAGCGAATTTTGCCCTGAGCAAGCGACGAGCGCGTCGAAGGGCCTATACTCGCGAAGCAGATTTTGCCCTGAGCGAAGCCAGCGAAGCTGGCGTAGTCAAATGGGCATGGAAGGTCATAAAGTGGTTCAATAGGGTTTACCCTACGACCTGTCCTCCGAAGCCATGCAGTGACATAACTGTATTGAAGGCGTAGGAGGAAGCCTGCATCTATGAATCTACAGCACATAGGCGTAGTAGGGCGTCGAAGGGCACAGCAAGCCACTACCTTGACATATATTGTGAGTATGGAGCGGGGAGTTTGGATTTCACGATTACTCCCAACTCCTAACTCATTACTCATAACTCAAACGCGGATGTGGCGGAACTGGCAGACGCGCTAGACTTAGGATCTAGTGGGGTAACTCGTGGGGGTTCAACTCCCTCCATCCGCACCAAATTTCGCGAAGCGAAATTTGCCCTGAGCAAGCGACGAACGTAGTGAGGAGCGCGTCGAATGGGCACAAACTAACGAAGCGAAATTTGCCCTGAGCAAGCGACGAACGTAGTGAGGAGCGCGTCGAATGGGCACAAACTAACGAAGCGAATTTTGCCCTGAGCGACCTAGGACGCCTGCCCGCCTACGGCGGGAAATGTCCGAGGAAGTGCCGAGGTCTCCGACCGAGGCCAAGCGAGCGAAGCGACTGGTACAGGGTACATGGTAAACCACAACACGCCTCGAAGTGTAAGAAGCAAGTAGTTGAGAAGCAGTTTTTTGACATATATTGTGATTAGTGATGGACGAGGAACTTATACTCAAAACTCATTATTCACAACTCATAATTCGTAACTAACGAGCGGGCGTAGCTCAATTGGTAGAGTGCAACCTTGCCAAGGTTGATGTCGTGGGTTCGAACCCCATCGCCCGCTCCAAAATTTGCTTTGCAAATTTTGCCCTGAGCAAATGAGCCCGAAAGGGCGAATGCGTCGAATGGGCATGAATGGGCATGAATGGGCATGGTAGATCATCCTGCTATCCTGTAGCTTAAGATTTATTATTTTTTAACTTGGTTATTACTTACACTAATAAATAATAGAAAGAGGAACAGCTCATTATGAAAATGACAGATTTTTTAAAGGAAGACGCCATTTCTGTAAGTATAAAATCCACAAAAAAAGAAGAGGTTATCAGAGAGCTTGTGGATCTATTATCCAAGACCCATTCTATAAAAGACAAAGATATGCTTGTTGGTACGCTTATGAACCGCGAGGCATTAGGCTCAACCGGCATAGGCCAAGGCATAGGTATTCCGCATGCTAAATCCAATGTTGTAAAAGAGCTTAAGGCTGTTTTGGGTGTATCAGCCAGAGGTGTAGATTTTGATTCATTAGATGGAGAATTGACCCATATCTTTTTCTTGCTGGTAGCGCCTGAAGATGCTGCCGGTCCCCACCTGAAAGCGTTAGCCAGAATATCCCGTATGTTTAAGGATAGGTTTTTGCGGGATGCCCTCATTGCGGTAAAGACAGAAGCTGATGCATACAATATCATAGTCAAAGAAGACGAGAAATTTGCATAGTGAAGAAGAGAAAAATTAAGAAGAAGGTACTGCAGTTTTTAAAGCCCCTTAAATGGCTTTATCCAGGCATGGGCGTTAAACGGTGGCTCTTATTTTCGTTCTTTGGTATAATTTTTATTGTAGCCGGTGGACAATTTCTTTCTGGGCCAACTGTAGTTTTTAGGATTGAAGGAATTATATTATTATTTGTTGGTATTGTGATCGTAACAATAGGTATTAAGCGGATACTCTCTACATTTATTACGGTTCTTCTGCCTCAGCGCGAAGAAGAGCTTGTAGATCTTGTCTATCAGAAGAAACATCTGGAAAGAGGATATAAGATAGTAGCGATAGGCGGCGGCACAGGGCTCTCAACGCTTCTTCAGGGCCTTAAGCAGTATACAAGTAATATAACAGCTATAGTTACGGTCGCGGATGATGGCGGTTCATCAGGTCAACTTAGAAGGGATTTTGATGTATTACCTCCAGGCGATATAAGAAGCTGCCTCGTTGCCTTGGCGGATACCGAGCCTCTTATGAGCGATCTTTTCCAGTATCGTTTTGATGGAAATACAGCTTTTGCTGGGCATAGCTTTGGAAATATATTTATTTTAGCCATGTCAAAGGTAATAGAGGACTTTGAGGAGGCTGTTAAGCAATCTAGCAAGATTCTGGCCATAAGAGGACAGGTTGTTCCCTCGACTTTAAAGAAGGTAAGATTGGTAGCTGAATTAGAGGATGGCACCACTACATGCGGTGAATCCGAGATAACAAAAAGAGAAAATCCAAGTTCGATTAAGAGGCTTTCTCTTGAACCGCCAGATTGTGAGCCAACAAAAAGCGCCTTGGATGCTATAAATGAGGCTGATGTTATTATCTTGGGGCCTGGAAGCCTTTATACGAGCATAATACCAAACCTGCTAATTGGATCTATGGCTGAGGCGATAAATAACTCTAACGCTATTAAGATATACGCGTGTAATATAATGACTCAACATGGAGAGACAGATAGCTACAAGGCGAGCACCCACCTGGATGCTATATTGAATCAGACTAAACTCAATAAGGTCGATTACTGCATCGTTGATAATTCTAATATCCCAAAAGAGCTTCAGGAAAGTTATGCGGATGAGAACTCCGTTAAAGTAGAGGCGGATTTAGATGGTATTAAAAACGTTGGCGCTACACCGATAGAGGATAATCTCATACGTATTACAAAGTTAAAGGGTGATGAGAAGGAAGTAATAAGGCATAATGCGCGGCGTTTGGCAAAGTCTATGATAGATATAATTTCAATTGCCAAGACAGAGGCAGCGCATCGTAAGAGTTGATCTCGGTCTGCGGTTATCGGTGTTAGGTGTTCGGCAATTGCGCCCGCCAAAGGCGGGTCCGCCTTCGGCGGAAACACCGCAAACCGATAACCGAAACACCAGAACAGGTTCGAGCAATGGCTGAAAAAACTATAACAAAAGATATTACAATAAAGAATAAGCAGGGTCTTCACGCAAGGCCAGCAGCTGTTTTTGTGCAGATTGCTAATAAGTTCGAAAGCGAGATATCTGTAGTAAAGGATGACGAAGAGATAAATGGAAAGTCTATTATGGGTATTTTGATGCTTGGCGCTGAGCAGGGAACAGTGGTTAAGCTTAAGGCTACTGGCCCTGACGCCCAAGAGGCGATTACCGAGCTTGAGAATCTTCTTATTGCGGAAGAAGACGATCTCTTCTCGCATTAGACGAAAGAGGTTTTTATGTATAAAGGAATACCAGCATCACCGGGCATAGCTATAGGACGCGCGTTCTTATATAATAAGGAAGATATCGCGGTTCCCTGTTTTAAGATTAAGGCCTCGGAGATACCCAAGGAGATAACAAGATTTGAGGATGCCTTAATAAAAACGCGCTCTGAGATAGTTACTATTCGCAATACTATCTCCAAAGAGATGGATGTAAAGCATGCTGAGATATTTAATGCCCACCTTCTTGTTTTAGAAGACCGCATGATAATAGATGAGGTTATAACACGCCTTAGAAGTGAAAAGCATAATGTTGAGTTTATATTTGAGTCCGTCTTGAGGAAATATATTCGGGTTTTTCAGAAGATGGATGATGAGTATCTTCGAGAGCGAATAACTGATATTGAAGATGTAGGCAAGCGGTTTTTAATTAATCTGCTTGGTAAGAAAAGACAAAAACTAATTAACCTTTCCCCGCAATCTATTGTTGTAGCTTACGATCTCTCACCCAGCGATACCGCTAGTATGCACAAGAAGAATGTTATTGGATTTGTGACAGATATAGGTGGTAAGACATCTCACACAGCTATTATGGCTAAATCGCTTGAGATACCAGCTGTAGTTGGCCTTGAGAACATGACAGCCAATGTCAAAAATGGCGACATGATGCTCATAGATGGTACTAAGGGCCTGGTCTATATAAATCCTAAGCGTGAGATCATAACCCAGTATCATAAAGAGCAGAGGAAGGACCAGAAGCGCACCAAGGAACTTCAGGAGCTAAGGGCCCTGCCTGCGGAGACAAAAGATGGACATAGGGTTGAGCTTGCCGCGAATATAGAACTACCAGAAGAGATACCAGCTGTATTGACTCATGGAGCAGAAGGCATAGGTCTTTATAGAACCGAGTATTTTTATATGAATCGCGCGGGTCTCCCAACAGAGGATGAGCATTATAACGCCTATCGTAAAGTTATTGAACATATCAAGCCCAATACATTGACAATTAGAACGCTGGATCTAGGTGGAGATAAGTTTCTTTCACAGTTAAATGTTCCGAAAGAGATGAACCCATTCTTGGGGTGGCGCGCGATCAGGTTAAGCTTAGCCATGCCTGAATTTTTTAAGATACAGCTTCGCGCTATATTACGCGCCTCTGTACATGGTAAGGTGCGAATGATGTATCCTATGATATCTGGTGTTGAGGAACTTGATGCGGCAAATAAGTTTTTAAAAGAGGCAAAACAGGAATTGAGCAAAAAACGTATTCCTTATGGTAAGGATATCGAAGTAGGCGCCATGATAGAGGTTCCTTCGGCCGCGCTGATAGCCGATATCTTAGCTGAAAAGGTAGACTTTTTTAGTATTGGTACAAATGATCTTATACAATATGCCTTAGCGGTAGACCGCGTAAATGAGAAGATAGCCTATTTATATGAACCGGCGCATCCAGCTGTTCTCCGCTTGATTAAAACGGTTATAGACGCTGGCCACGCTAAGGGTATTTGGGTTGGTATGTGCGGAGAGATGGCGGGTGAGGTTCTTTTTCTTCCGCTTATTTTAGGTCTGGGTTTAGATGAGCTTAGCGTTCCTGTATCTTCAATGTTAAAGATAAAAAATATTATTCGTTCTATAAAGTACGAGGACGCGAAAAAACTAGCGGAAGAGGCGCTTCTGTTGCCTACCGCAAAAGAAGTCGAAAATCTGGTTCTTAAGAAGTTTAGGAAGGTTGTTTCAGGGCTTTCAAGCGGATCTAACTAGTTATGAAAGTAATAATACTTGCAGCAGGATATGCGACACGACTTTGGCCCCTTACTTTAGATAAGCCTAAGCCGTTGTTAAAGGTAGGCTCAAAGAGCATTATAGATCATATATTTAGCTCGATAAATAATGTAAAAGGCATAAAGACCATCTATGTTGTTACAAACAGTAAGTTTGTTAATAATTTTGCGAAATGGAAGACTCGATATCCCAAGAAGCGCATAGTTGTTGTTGATGATGGTATAGATTCACTCAATGAACGCAGGGGTTCAATAGGAGATATATTATTTACTATCAACAAAAAGAAGATCAAAGAAGATATTCTTGTTGTTGCTGGAGATAATATCTTCGATTTTGCCATTGATGATTTTGTCAAAACAAGCAAAGCTAACTCTCCGTATGTTACGACAGGACTTTTCGATGTGAAGGATATGGAGCTGGCTAAGCAGTATGGAATCGTAGCAGTTAACAGAAACTCTAAAATAATATCTTTTGAGGAGAAACCCGCTAAACCAAAATCGACTCTCGCAGCTATGTGTCTCTACTATTTTCCAAAAGAAAAATTAAAACTTATCAGGAAATATCAAAGAGACGGCAACCCCTTGGATCTCGCGGGCACCTTTATAAAATGGGTATCACGCAAAGAGAGTGTTTATGGGTATAAATTTAATGGGCGGTGGCTTGACATTGGAGATAAGAAGTCACTAAAAAGAGCGCAGAAACTGAATTGGAACCAGAAAAGGAGAGGAAAGTGAAGGGCGAAAAATATCTTTTTACTTCAGAATCGGTTACAGAAGGTCATCCGGATAAGGTATGCGATCAGATCTCAGACTCTATATTAGATGCCATATATGAGAGAGATCCTAATGGAAGAGTAGCGTGTGAGGCTATGGTAACTACCGGACTTGCTTTTGTAGCAGGTGAGGTTACCACATCCTGCTATGTAGAGATACCAAAGATTATACGTCAGACTATCAGGGATATCGGTTATACAAGCGCGTTATACGGCTTTGATTTTCATACATGCGGCGTTGTTACCTCTATCCAGGAACAGTCGCCTGATATTGCTTTAGGGGTAGACACTGGCGGAGCGGGAGACCAAGGTATGATGTTCGGGTATGCCAGTGATGAGACAAAGGAACTTATGCCTTTGCCCATTACGCTTGCCCATAAACTAACCAGAAGATTAGCCGATATAAGAAAAAATAATACTGTGGATTATCTGAGACCTGATGGAAAGAGTCAGGTTACGGTTGAATATGAAAATTTGAAACCTAAGCGTATTGAAGCGGTAGTCATAAGCGCGCACCATGATCATAAAGCAAAGATGAGTACCATTAGGCATGATATGAAAAAATTGGTTATCGAGCATGTTATACCAAAAAATATGCTGGATAAGAATACAAAGATCTATGTAAATCCAACAGGAAGATTCGAGGTTGGTGGACCTCAGGGAGATACAGGTCTAACAGGAAGAAAGATCATAGTTGACACATATGGTGGAGTAGGAAGCCATGGTGGCGGTTGTTTTTCAGGCAAGGACCCTACCAAGGTAGATCGGTCAGCTTCATATATGGCTCGTTATGTAGCTAAAAACGTTGTAGCCGCAAAGCTCGCGAAAAGATGTGAGATACAGATTGCCTACGCTATCGGTGTTGTGGAACCAGTGAGTGTTATGATAAGTACTCAAGGAACCGGTGTTATAGATGATCTTAAGATAAAGAAGCTTGTGCTTGAGAATTTTGATCTCTCACCGCGTGGTATAATAAGCCATCTCAAGCTAAGGCGCCCTATCTTCAAGCAGACAGCCGCATATGGGCATTTTGGCCGCAATGAGAATGGTTTTTCGTGGGAGGAGACAGATAAGGCGAAGGTTTTAGCTAAGAAGGCGAAGAGGCACTAGTATTGTTGAGGCGGTGTTCGGTGTACGGTTCCCGGTGTTTCCGCCGGAGGCGGACCCGCCTTCGGCGGGCGCATTTACCGAAAACCGTAAACCTATAACCGAAAACCGATTTATAGCACAAGGAGTTACAATGAAATACGATATTAAAGATGCAAAACTTGCAAAAAAGGGAAAACTGAGGATTGAATGGGCACAGAAGGATATGCCTGTTTTAAATCTTATTAAGGATAGGTTTAAGAAAGAGAAGCCATTAAAGGGTATTAGAATAGGCTGCTGTCTGCATGTTACAACTGAGACAGCGAATCTTGCTATTACCTTAAAGGAAGGCGGCGCTGATGTAGCGCTGTGCGCGTCTAACCCCCTGAGCACTCAGGATGATGTAGCAGCGTCTTTAGTAAAAGATTTTGGCATATCAACCTTTGCGATAAAAGGCGAGGATAACAAGACCTATTATAAGCACGCAAATGCGTGCTTGGATATAGAGCCTCATATCAGCATGGATGATGGCGCGGATCTTGTCTCTATGATACATAAAGATAGAAGAGGCCTTGCAGAGACTATCTTAGCTGGCACTGAGGAGACCACAACAGGAGTAATAAGGTTACGCAGTCTTGAGAATAAAGGGCTTCTATTATTTCCTATAATTGCTGTAAACGATGCCCAGACAAAGCATTTCTTTGATAATCGCTATGGGACAGGTCAGTCTACCCTCGATGGCGTATTAAGGGCGACAAATAAACTGTTGGCCGGGTCTGCGCTAGTTGTGTGTGGATATGGATGGTGCGGTCGAGGAGTTGCCATGCGCGCTCGCGGCGCGGGAGCGAATGTCATTGTCACTGAGGTGGATCCTTTGAAGGCTCTTGAGGCGGTCATGGATGGTTACCGTGTTATGCCGCTTAGTGAAGCAGCTAAGATAGGTGATGTGTTTGTTACTCTCACCGGTGATATTAATGTTATAGCTGAGAAGCACTTCAAGCTGATGAAGAATGGCGCTATCGTTTCTAACTCAGGCCATTTTAATGTTGAGATAGATATAGCTTCACTGAATAAGATGAGCAAGAGCTGCAGGCAGGTTCGTGATTCAGTTCAGGAGTTTGTACTTAAAGACGGAAGAAAGATATATCTTCTGGGTGAAGGTAGGCTTATAAATCTTGCCGCTGCTGAAGGACATCCGGCAAGTGTTATGGATATGAGTTTTGCGAATCAGGCGCTCTCATCTGAGTTTGTTGTTAAAAAATACGATACATTGCAGAGCAAGGTTTATGCGGTGCCTAAGGATATAGATGAGGGGATAGCCGCGCTTAAACTTAAGGCAATGGGTGTTAAGATAGACAAACTTACACCAGAGCAGAAGCATTATCTCGCAAGCTGGGAGATGGGCACGTAAATGGCATATGGCATATGGCAAATGGCTTATGGCTATTGGCATATAGCTTATAGCTAATAGCGAATGGCGATTAACGCGGGAGTTACTATGGATGTTAATAAATTATTGGGCCAGATGCTTGAGAAGAATGCGTCTGATCTTTATTTTAAGATAGGCAGCCCCCCGTTTTATAGAATAGATGATATATTGGTGCCTGTTTCAGATAAGAAGTTGGTGCTTGATGACATCCATAAGATAATGGATTTTATCTTAACAGATGAGCAGAAGAAGCACTTTGAATTAACCAAGGAGCTCGATTCCGCTTATAGTGTGCCTGGTTTAGGAAGGTTCAGATTTAACTTATATATGCAGCGAAGTACGCCAGCGTTTGCTCTGCGTTCTATTAAGATAGATATTCCCTCTTTTGAGGAGCTGTACCTGCCCCTTAAGATAATGAAGGATTTATTTGCCATACCCAGAGGTTTGGTTTTGGTCACAGGCCATGCGGGTAGTGGTAAATCTACAACAATAGCCTCTGTCTTAGACTATATTAATAGGACTCAGGAGAAGCATATCATAACTATAGAGGACCCGATAGAATTCATTCATTCCGACAAAAAATCCATAATTTCACAGAGAGAGATAGGTTCTGATACGCTGAGTTTTGACCATGCCTTGCGTCACATTATTAGACAGAGTCCTGATATAATATTTATTGGTGAGATGCGTGATGTTGCTACTATGCAGACCGCTATAATGGCAGCTGAGACAGGTCACCTTGTTTTAAGTACTTTGCATACGATAGATACGACGCAGACCGTAGATAGAATAATCAGTTTTTTCCCGCCCCATATGCAGAATCAGGTGAGGATGCAGCTTTCTCTGTTATTAAAAGGAGTTATATCTCAGAGGCTTGTTCCCCGGTGCGATCAGGCTGGAAGGGTTCCCGCCTGTGAGATTATGCTATCTACGCCTACGATTAAGAAGATGATCAACGAAGGAAAGACAAACGAATTAATTACTGTTATAGAAGAAGGCAAGCTCTTTGGTATGCAGTCGTTTAATCAAGCGCTGATGCACTGGTTGCATAAAGGAGTTATTAATCAGGAAGCTGCCCTGACATTTGCGTCAAATGCGGATGAGCTAGCGCTTCAGCTAAAAGATATATTACCAGGTAAGGGCGGGGATATGCAGGTCTATTGATGAGAGACTAGACAGTTCGTTTCGGTTTTCGGTTACCGGTTTACGGTTTTTCGATAAATATTTGACCGAACACCGAGAACCGTACACCGAACACCGATATTTAAAACAAGGAGTCGCAAATGGTTACGCATGTTGATATAAAGGATCTACTGAAGTATGCTGTAGAAAAAGGGGCTTCAGACCTTCATCTTACCGAGGGCCGTCCTCCGACTATTAGAATAGATGGTATACTTGAGCCCACATCTTACCCTGTATTGACCAGAGAAGACTCGAAGAAGATGATCTATTCTATTCTCAATGATGAACAGAAGGTGAGGTTTGAGACCGGACTAGAGTTGGATCTGTCTATATATATACCAGATGTATCTAGATATAGGGTTAATGTCCACATGCAGAGGGGTTGTGTTGAGGCTGCGTTTCGTATTATCCCAGCTAAAGTGAAGACTATAGAGGAGCTTGGATTGCCTCCTGTGATCTCAGATCTGGCGCGAAGACCCAATGGCCTGGTTCTTGTTACAGGACCAACAGGCATGGGAAAGACGACAACCCTAGCAGCTATGGTGGATCAGATTAATAGTGAAAAGAGGGTCATGGTTATGAGTGTAGAGGACCCTATAGAATATATACATAAGCATAAGAAAGGGATTGTAAAACAGAGAGAGGTAGGCTCAGATACGAAGAGTTTTTCTAACGCCCTAAAGTATGCCTTGCGCCAGGATCCGGATGTAATATTAGTGGGTGAAATGAGAGACCTAGAGACCATATCAACAGCTATTACAGCTGCTGAAACCGGCCATCTTGTACTGAGCACTCTTCATACCCCGGATGCCCCTCAGACTATTGACAGGCTTATTGATATATTCCCATCTCATCAACAGAAACAGATAATGGTGCAGTTGGCAGGCTGTTTGCAGGGAGTAATCTCACAACAGCTATTCCCCATAAAAGATGGAGCTGGGAGGGTAATAGCGTGTGAGGTGATGCTTGGAACCTCAGCTGTCAGAAGTCTTATAAGAGAGCATAAGACAGAGCAGCTTTTGACTGTTATCCAGACCGGCGCCCAGCATGGTATGATTACAATGGATAAGGCGATAAAGGCCTTATATAAGAAGGGTATGATAGATGCGGATACAGCCAAATCTAGAGTTAAGGATCCTTCGGAGTTTGATAGATTATGACACTCGCTACTCCCAGAAGAGGTAAGCCCAACGCAAGAAAGATTAAGATGAAAAAGATGGAGAGAATCGCTTTATTGACAAGTGGCGGTGACGCGTCTGGCATGAACGCAGCTGTAAGAAGTGTAGTGCGAACAGCTTGTTATCATAAGATTAAGGTCTTTGGAGTAACACATGGTTACAAGGGGCTTATAAGCGAGGATTTTAATGAGCTCAATCGAAGATCTGTAAGCAATATATTAAATTTAGGTGGAACCATAATTAAGACAGCCCGGTCCAAGGAGTTTATGACAAAGAAGGGCCAAAGAAAGGCTGTTAATAATCTAAAAAAACATAAGATAGACGGACTTGTAGTTATTGGCGGCAATGGTTCGTTTAAAGGCGCCCACATATTAAGCGAGGAGTGGGGCGTTAAATGTATAGGTGTGCCTGCTACAATAGATAATGATATTGCTGGAACAGATTTTACTATAGGCTCCACAACAGCTGTTGGCGTTGCCTTAGATGCTATAGATAAGATAAGAGATACAGTTACCAGCTTAGAGCGAATATTTGTTATTGAGGTTATGGGCAGGGAGTGCGGATATATCGCTATGAGGGTTGCGCTTGCAGGTGGATGTGAGGATGTGCTTTTGCCCGAGGCCAAACATGATTTGAATTCGATCTGCGCTGAGATAAAGACCGCAAGAAGGAAAGGCAAGGTTAGTTGGATATTAGTTGTAGCGGAGGGCGCTGGCAATGCGCACGATGTCGCTAAAGTAATAAATAAAAAAACAGGTTTTGAGACCCGTGTTACAGTATTGGGCCATGTTCAAAGAGGAGGTACTCCGGCAGCCACAGACAGGATACTAGCCTCTCGCTTAGGGTCAGCTGCTGTCACCCTGCTTATGCAAGGGGAGACTGATAAGATGGCGGGTGTTGTCGCTGATCAGATCAAGGTGACTCCGCTCTCGTATGCGTGTAGCTGCAAAAAAGATACTTATGCGGATCTGCACAAGCTTCTTAAGATTCTAGAGACATAATCTTTCTTGACTCATAAGGTTCGGTACTCGGTTTTCGTAAATGCGTTAGGCGTACACCGTAAACCGAACACCGCACACCGATCATCAATATTCAATAACCGCTAACCG
The DNA here is from genome assembly GCA_042577545.1 of Candidatus Omnitrophota bacterium. Lineage (GTDB taxonomy): Bacteria > Omnitrophota > Gorgyraeia > JABMRG01 > JABMRG01 > JBHPDT01. The sequence continues at coordinate 11,845 of JBHPDT010000010.1, forward strand.
ATAACCGTTTTTTTAATTTTATGAAGATATATAAGATAATATTCTTAATTTTAGTATTTATTTCTATCTTGGCAACTAACTCTTTTGCTCAAGAACTGAATGCGCGATCAGATATCTTAGATCGGATGATGGTTCTAGTTTTGCAACTAGGTGTAATAATTTTTGCAGCGCGTTTAGGAGGCATCTTATTTAACAAGATACATATGCCTGAGATCGTAGGTGAGATAGTTGCTGGGATGATCATAGGCCCTTATCTCTTAGGGGGTATTAGCATCCCGTGGCTTGGCCATTCGCTATTTTCAACATATGGGACTTTCCCGATATCTCCAGAGCTATACGGGTTTACGACAGTTGCTTCCATAGTTCTGCTTTTTATGGTCGGGCTTGAGACAGATCTTGAGATGTTTCTGAGCTATTCGATAGCCGGATCTTGCATCGGCATAGGCGGCGTTGTTGTTTCATTTGTATTGGGAGATCTTGCCGCAGTGATATTTTCTAAATTTTTGTTTGGCACCCATTACGGCTTTATGCATCCTGTCTGCATGTTTCTTGGGGTAGTATCTACCGCGACATCTGTAGGCATTACAGCGCGTATACTTTCTCAGAATCGAAAGATGCAGTCTCCCGAAGGGGTGACAATAATCTCCGCCGCTGTGGTTGATGATATTCTTGGCATTATCGTGCTGGCTATAGTGATCGGTATTGCAAAGAGCGGTCACGTCCAGTGGTCTCAAATTAGTTTGATAGCAGCTAAGTCAGTTGCTATCTGGATAGGATTTACCGCGATAGGCCTCTTATTCGCCAGACAGATCAGTATATTTTTGAAGAGCTTTAAAGATAAGACTACAATCACTATTCTTGGGCTTGGTATGGCATTGATCTTGGCTGGAATATTTGAAAGAGCGGGACTCGCCATGATAATAGGCGCTTATGTGATGGGTCTTTCTCTCTCCAGGACAGATCTGGATTATGTTATTCAGGATAAGCTTTCATCATTGCAGCGATTTTTTGTACCGATCTTTTTCTGCGTCATGGGAATGATGGTCGATTTTCACGCTATGGTCTCTACTCACGTCTTATTGTTCGGACTTATTTACACAGCAGCCAATATATTTGGCAAAGTTATAGGCTGCGGCATACCAGCATTATCTCTAAATTTTAATTTAAGGGGCGCATTGCGGATAGGTTTAGGCATGACTCCAAGAGGAGAGGTTACGCTTCTTATGGCAGCTATCGGTTTATCTTCGGGCATATTAGGCCAGGAGGCATTGGGTGTTGTTATAATGATGACTATGATCACAACAATAATTACACCAGGCATACTATCCGCTTCACTGAGGTCAGATAAGCCTGTTCTTAGAAAGGCAAAGCCTAAGAAAGAAGCTAATGAACAGATTACCTTTGATATGCCTACGCCCGAGACTAGAGATCTTCTGCTGAGCAAGATCATAGCGGCTTTTGATAATGAGGGTTTTTATATTCACAGGCTTGATACCGGCGATAGGACATTAAGCCTTTATCAAATACGAAAGGACCTGACCTCTATTGGGATCAGGACTACTTCTTTGCAGATACAGTTTGAGTGCAAGTCAGACGATGTGGTATTTATACACACCTTAGTCTATGAGATGCTTGCTGAGGTTGAGAAGACCATAAAACAGCTTCAGGCGCTTACGGACAAGCACTCCATAGGAAAGAAGATATTTGATAAGAATAACGGGAGAACCTCAAAGAGAAAGAAGGACTTAATAAAATATATAGATCAGAATGTAGTTGAGGTCAATCTCACGGCGCAGACAAAGAATGAGATAATCAAAGAGATGCTGGATATATTGATAAGCGCCGGACGCGTTGAGGCAAAAGACAGGGAATATATCTTCAAAGATTTATGCAAGCGAGAAGAGCTTATGTCTACAGGGATGCAGTATGGTATCGCGATTCCCCACGCGAAGACCGATAAGGTAGAGGGTGTTATTTGTTCAGTTGGTATTAAACGTGCTGGGATAGATTTTAACTCTCTTGATGGAGAGCCTAGTCGGATATTTGTGCTGATATTATCGCCTACTAATGCCTCGGGCCCGCATATAAGATTTATGGCTGATGTAAGTCAATTGCTCGTTGATAAAGACAATCGCGAGAGGTTGCTTGCCGCAAGGAGCAACGCTGAATTATTTCATATCCTAACGGAGTGATCTTATCGAGGAGCTTTTCTTATAAGAAGAAGAGCTATTATAAAGAATAATATATTTGGAAGATGAGCAGAGACTATCGGAGGTAGTATCTGACCTTTGCCTAGCGCAAGTGAGAAATATATAGAGCCGTAATAGAGAAGTCCTACGATTACGCTTGTCCCGATCCCCGCCATTGCTCCGCCCCGCGCTGTAGACAGAGCAAAGGGTATTCCTAAGAACATAATAATAAAACAGACAAAAGGAACCGATGTCTTAAAATATAAGTCGGTCTTTAAGCTCGCTATGGTCTTGGTATTGTTGCCGGAGAGTCTTCTGATGTAATCCTTCAATTCTCTATAACTCATATACCCAGCCTGCATATCATATTTTAGCAGCTCCTGAGGCGTTTCAGGGAAGCTCAAGAATTTTTTATCAAAAATTTGTGTATTTCCGACCGGGTTTCCATCTTTGTCAAAGCTGTATATTCTACATTTGCGAAATTCCCAATTGCTGCCATCCCATACCGCCTCCTTTGCCAAAATCTTTTTTTGCAAAAACTGATTATCATCCTGCTCTAATATTATTATATCACTAAGACGATTTTTTAAAGGGTTAAACTCTTTCGCGTATATCATCTGATTTTTTTTGCCATAAACAGTCAGATCCTTAATTACCTTTAAGTTAGTCCTTTTTTCAGGAGATGTTTCTATGTAATCAGTTTTTATCTTATTAGCTATCACAACACTTCTGGGCACGACCCTCTCATTTACCAGGAATATGGATAAGCTCAGGATTAAGCCGATGAAAAATACAGGCATAAGCAAGCGGGTTGTACTTATCCCGCAAGATTTACAGGCTGTCAATTCGTTGCTTTTGTTTAAGGCGCTTAGCATATATACCATAGACAGAAGGGCTGCGACAGGAGCGCTTTGGACGAATATAACGGGAATAAACGACGCGTAATATTGCAGGAGAATAGTAATGGATACCTTGTTTTTTAATATTTCATCAAGATGCCCGAATATATCTACTATAATATAAAGAAGAGAGAAGACAATAAGGCAATAGAATAGAGGTAGAATAAAATTTTTCAATAGATAACGGTCTAATATTCTCATTTTTTGGTATCCTTGCTCATTATTCAGATTGTGTTATAATACCAAGTCCGTCATTTTTCGATAACGATAAAAATTAACAACGTGCCAATGAAAAAGTATATAAGATTCGCCGCCCACATACCTATAATAGGAGGCAGGACCCCCCTTAAAGATAATGCCTGACCCCCTATAAGCAGTAAATAGTATATCGTTAAGATCAGCAGGCTGATTCCAAACCCGACAGATCTCTCGCGTCGTCTGGTGTTAATAGCTATGGGCAGACCGATAAGAACAAAGACAAAGCTTGAAAATGCCATAGCCAGTTTTCTGTGTATCTCTGTTACAAGCGGTATTATCTCAATACCGGATATCTTGAAACGTAATATTTCTTCTTTTAGTTCTTTTATGTTCATGTCCTTTGGTTTCTTCTCTATCTTATGTTTGGAAAGACCGCTATCAAGATTCATGGTGACAAAGTATTCTTTGAAGTTTAATTTATAAAAAACATTTGGATTAGTAGGATTTGGCTCATCAACCGTTCCATTACTTAGTCTTAACCTAACGGTATCCTCACCAGGATTTGGCAGGAATTCCCCGCTTTGAGCAATGATCGTTCTAGTCGGTTCCCCCTCTTTTATCTGATAGATACGTATATTATTAAACTTGTTCCCATCTATACTATGGATAAATAGTATATATCCCTTAAAACTTTTTATGAACGTGCCTGGCTCAAGATAGGCTGTGGGTTTTTTGATTCCTACCTCCTTAACCAATTTGTAAGAGGCAAAGTGGGAGGCCGGCAGGATCCTGTCATTGAGATATACCGATGCGAGGCTGATTATAAAAGCCAGAATAACTACAGGAAGACCTATTTTGTATAAGCTTATACCACTGGCCTTCATAGCGGTTACTTCATTATCTGATGAGAGCCTTCCAAAGCAGAGCATGGTAGCGGTAAGAAGCGCCATCGGTATAGTATACGATAGTATGTAAGGTATCAGATAGATAAAGAACTTTCCAACATCCTGGATTTCTACACCTTTGTTGACGAGCAGATCAGCTATTTTAAACATATTGCCTATAAGCAACACAAAGGTAAATACACTAAGTGATGTAAAAAGCGGGCCAGCTATCTCTCTAAGTATGTAATTACGTAATATTCTCATGGTTGCTCAACTCATTTTTTCAAGTAACCAGAAACCTGTATGTTTTAGTAACCAGTCGCCAGTTGCCAGAAACCAGATAATGATAAGCTATTTCCTTTTTTAGCAAATAATTAGCTATCGAATTATAATTGAAAATCTTTCATACTCTGATATCCGCTTGTCTTCTGGTTTCTGTTGTTTGCCACTAGTTTTACTCAGGTTTCTGGCAACTGGTTTCTGGTTACTTTTGTATACGTCCTGCCCTCACACGCCTCTCGCCAACGTGAGCACAGAGACAGACGCGGCTCCGCCGCTGGCTAATGTCTTAGCGCACTCATTGACTGTAGCGCCAGTTGTAAATACATCATCGACAAGAAGTATATTTTTTCCATCTAAAATATTCCCATTGCTTATAGAAAAAGCGCCCTTAATATTATTCAAGCGCTCTCTTTTTTCAAGTCCCACTTGTTGTTTTGTCGATCTTGTTTTTATTAATATATCTTTAGGATGATCGATTTTTAACGCGCTTGCTAAACCCTCTGAAAGTATAAGAGACTGATTAAAGCCTCTCTTAGTAACCTGTGATCTTTGCATAGGGACAGGTACTATCATGTCTATACTATCACATATATAATCTTTAGTAAAATCATACATAATTTCAGTAAGAATTTTTTTCAGAAACAGCTTCCTGTTATACTTGAACTTGTGTATTAACTCTCTTATCAACCCGTCATATTTGCAACACTGGTATGCTCTTTTGAAGTGATAATGGTTTCCCGCGCAAGATGCGCATAGAGCATTCTGGTCAACATCCCCAGTTAATTGCAGGCCGCATCTAAAGCATATAGGCGCAGCGATATATCCTATTGATTCAGTGCATCGTCTGCATAGATAAGTTCTATTATCGAAAGAGAGTTTGATGTCGCAGCCTTGACAATATATAGGATATACTATATTTAGTATTGCTTGGGATATTTCTGGAGAGATAAGCCTCATATCTGGGTAATATACCATCAAACAAGGCGAGTGTCAATGATTCCCTACGCCCTCCTAAACGAAATATATGCAAAACCCTAAATACTAAATCCGAAATCCTAAACTCTAAACAATATCTAAATTCAAATATTCCAATGTTACAAACTTTAGTTTAGAGTTTTGGTAATTTGAAAATTAGAATTTGTTTAGGATTTAGAGATTAGGGTTTAGGATTTTCTTCTTGGGTTTTCTCGGTAGTCGTTTGACTGAAAATTTCCCTTGCATATATATGTATTTTCACTATAATAGGTATGACTTTTCTTACACTAAACCAACCAACATACAAACAAGGAGAGGGGTATGGGATTAGTATCAACAAAAGCAATATTTGAGAAAGCGTTAAAAGAAGGGTATGCGGTAGGGGCATTCAATGTAAATAACATGGAGATCGTCCAGGGTATAGCCGATGCTGTTAAAGAGGAGAAGGCGCCCTTGATCTTACAGGTCTCCGCAGGAGCGAGAAAGTACGCGAAGCATACATATCTTATCCATCTAATTCAGGCTGCTATTGAGGACACCGGTCTTGACATAGTGCTTCATCTTGACCATGGCGAGGATTTTGAGATCTGCAAGGCTTGCGTAGACGGAGGCTTTAGTTCAGTTATGATAGATGGTTCTAAACATCCTCTTGAGGAGAATATAAGCATTACAAAAGAGGTGGTCGATTACGCCCATTCTAAAGGCGTTGTTGTGGAAGGAGAGCTTGGCCGGTTGAAGGGTATTGAAGACAACATCTCTGTATCCGAGAAGGATGCGATCCTTACAGATCCTGATGAGGCAGAAAGATTTGTAAAAGAGACCGGATGTGATTCTCTCGCTATTGCCATAGGAACAAGCCACGGAGCATATAAGTTTAAATCTGAGCCAAAGCTCTATTTTGATGTTCTTGAGGAGATCCAGAAACGTCTACCAGGTTTTCCATTGGTTTTGCATGGCGCCTCAAGTGTTTTAGAGGATCTTGTAAAGATATGTAATGATCATGGTGGAAAACTTCCCGGGGCGAAGGGTGTGCCTGAGTCTATGATATCTAAGGCTGCTAAGTATAATGTGTGTAAGGTAAATATCGATACAGATCTTAGGTTGGCCATGACAGCAACAATAAGAAAAGAGTTTGACGCAAACCCTGAGAATTTTGATCCAAGAAATTATTTAGGGCCAGCGCGCGCCGCCATAAAAGAGGTTGTAAAGCATAAGCTTCAGATCTTAGGCTGCGCAAATAAGGCATAAATGTGAAACCCCGTTAGATACTGAACGGGGTAAAAATAAAGGTATCTAACGGGGTGAAATTTTCAATATTTCCTGATATTAGCAAAAAAGATCTAGCAAGATATGTAGAAGATTCCTATGCTGAGATGATACTTAAGTTTGCTATCGCGGCAGAATATAAGGATGACGATACAGGAAAGCATATCGTTCGCGTTAGCGACTATTCTACAGCTATCGCCAGAGCCCTGCGTATGTCTTCTCACAATATCAATATACTAAGATTTGCTTCTATAATGCATGATATAGGAAAAGTTGGAGTTCCTGATAGAATACTTCGTAAGAAAAAGTTTAATTCCAATGACTATCGTGTGATGAAAAAGCATACCCTAGCAGGCGCTAAGATATTCGGAGGGTCAAACTCACCTTTGCTTAAGGCTGCTGGAGAGATTGCCCAGAGTCACCATGAGAAGTATAATGGCAGAGGATATCCTTTAGGTCTTAAGGGGGAGGAGATCCCTATATTTGGACGTATAGTGGCATTGGCGGATTCTTTTGATGCTATAGTCTCCAAAAGAGTCTATAAGAAGTCAGAGAGTTTTAGCAAGGCTATTGCCAAGATTAAGCGTCAGAAAGGCAAGCAATTTGATCCGAAGGTAGTGGATGCTTTTTTAAAAGCGCTCCCTAGAATTATGGAGATATTTGTTGCGAATAAGGCGATAGATGACTACGTTAGAGAGAACAAAAAAATGTTAAAAAAAAGATAAGGGGAAAGCGTATTTATGAGTAAGGAATTGGTCTTTGGATTATTCGGCGGGTTAGGGCTTTTTATATTTGGTATACATCTTATGGGAGACGGACTGCAGAGAGTCGCTGGAGACAAATTCCGTAATATTTTAAAGATCCTTACATCTAACGTATTTAAAGGTACTATAGTTGGCACGATCATAACAGCGCTTATTCAAAGTTCGAGCGCAACAACTGTTATGGTTGTGGGTTTTGTTAATGCGGGCCTGATGACACTTAAACAATCACTAGGAGTGATCTTTGGCGCGAATATAGGTACAACAATAACCGCTCAGATAATAGCATTTAAGCTGACAGACTATGCGTTACCGATTATCGGTCTTGGCATGGTATTGAATGTATTCTGCAAGAAGAGATTTTGGAAGTTTCTAGGACTCTTCTTACTGGGTTTTGGTATTCTCTTTCTGGGGTTAAGTATTATGACACAGGTTGTGAAACCCCTCGCAAGTAACCCCGCTGTAGTAAACGCATTTGTCTCTATTAATAATAGAGTATTTTACGGCGTATTATTGGGGGCAGCGATAACAGCGCTTATGCAGAGTTCTAGCGCTACGACAGGTATTGTTTTAACCTTAGTTGCTGCTGGACTGATTACAGTCGAGGGTGCTATACCGATGATATTAGGCGCAAATATAGGTACATGTATTACAATTATGATAGCATCTATAGGTGGTTCGATAAACGCAAAGAGAGCTGCTGTAGCCCATCTTATGTTTAATCTTATAGGTACAGGATTATTCCTTGTGATCCTTAGGCCGTTTACTATAATTGTTCTTACTACTTCTGGTGAGTCATTACGACAGTGCGCTAACGCTCATACCATATTTAATGTTGCTAATACCTTGATATTTCTTCCTTTTGTTGGATTATACGCAAAGATCATTGAGAGAATAGTTCCTGGCAAAGAGATCGAAATAGATTCAGGACCTAAGTATCTTGAGAAGCATCTTATAAGTACTCCGATCTTTGCGCTGGATGCCTCAACAAAAGAGTTGATCAGGATGGCTGATATTGCTAAGGAGATGGTCAATGAAGCGGCTGATGGTTTTTTCAATTCTAATGAGAAGATATTTCAGCATATTCACAAGAGAGAAGAGGCGTTGGATAGTTTGCAAGAATCCATAACAGATTATCTTATGGCTCTAACGCAGCGTGATCTTAGCGAAGAGGAGTCAAAGCGAATTCCTGCATTACTTCATTCTGTAAATGATATAGAGAGAGTCGGTGACCATTCGGAGAATCTTGTGGAACTTGCTATGAGAAAGATAGAAGGGGGATTGCCCTTTAGCGACAATGCCATTAGTGAGATCAAGCTGATGCTCGGTAAGATAAATGCTATGGCAGATGGTGTTACCAATGCCTTGGGTACAAATTCAATAGATGACGCCGCTAAGGTCTTAGAGATCGAGGATGAGATAAATGAACTTACTGATAAGTTTCGCAAGAATCATATTGAAAGATTAGGTAAGGGCGAATGCTCTGTGCGTTCAGGAATAGTATTTTTGGATATGGTGAGCAATTTTGAGAAGATAGGGGACCACCTTACGAATGTTGCTCAGGCGGTTATGGGCAGACTTCAGTGGAATGTGACAAGTTGAGGGGTCGCGGATTTTTTTGCTATATCGACCCCTCATCCTGAGGCTTTAAGGCCGAAGGATCTTTCTTTAATTTCGTTATCTGTGAGGAGATCTTTTAAGATGGCAGAGTGTAAAAAATCCCAGAATATGAAACGATGTAACTGCAGCTATGGTTCCTGCAGCAGAAAAGGAGTATGCTGCGATTGTCTTTTCTATCACCTAAAGAGCGGACAGGTTCCAGCTTGCCTCTTTCCTGATGATATTGAAAAGACCTATGATCGCAGTATAAATAATTTCATAAAGATATATCAAGAGAGACAACACCTGTAATAACCGCAAGGCATTACGATGTTTAAGAGAATACTAGATGAGCTAAGAGAGCACGCGCCGTTTACAGTAATAGGCGCTGTCTCAGGCATAATAATGATGATTCTCTTTAGTAAAATGCCGAATCATCTTTCCTATAAATTATTTTATATATTCCACCCTATACACGTAGCCTTAAGCGGTCTTGTTACAGCATCTATGTATGAGCTAAAAAAATGTCCGACATCGCGTATTCACTGCAATATTCCAGTTCTGTTGATTATAGGGTTTGTAGGTTCTTTGGGCATTGCTACTTTAAGTGATTCACTGATACCTTTTTTCGGTGAGAAACTTCTAAATATGCCTCACGCCGAGGCCCATATAGGTTTTATAGAAGAGTGGCCGATCGTTGTTCCAATGGCTATTCTGGGAATTGCCATAGCCTACTTTAAGCCATCCACAAAATTCCCTCACGCGGGCCATGTCTTACTCAGCACATGGGCGTCTCTATTTCATATCCTAATGGCGATGGGGGGAGGAGCTAGTTGGTATACCTATATAGGTGTATTCTTTTTTCTCTTTATCGCTGTCTGGCTCCCATGTTGTATCAGTGATATAGCATTTCCGCTCCTATTCGTAAAAGACCCAAAAGATCATATCGGACACAATCATTAATAGCGTATAATTAAATAGGGACTTAAATAGGGACAGCGACCGTTTAAACCTTAGTTTACCAGCGATTTTTAAACGGTCGCTGTCCCTATTTAAAAAACAAGAGATTCGCAAATGAAAGAGAAGTATTATAAGTTTTCAACATACTTAAAAGAGCATTTTAAAGAGCGGGTTCATCGCGTGAGCTTGGACGCGGGTTTCTCATGTCCCAATAGAGGTGAGAATAGAACCCAAGGGGGCTGTATCTACTGCGATAATCAGGCCTTCAGTCTTCAGAGCAGAAACAAAGAATTATTGCCGCTTGATATCCAGATCAGTCAAGGTATTGATATCGCGAAAAAAATATTTAACGCGAACAAGTTTATAGTATATTTTCAGGCATATTCCAATACCTATGATTCCGTTGATAAACTGAAGGAGAGATATGACACTATAAGAAAGTTTGACAATATTGTGGGATTATCGATAGCGACTAGGCCCGATTGCATAAATGATGAGATTTTAGATCTGATCAAGAGCTATTCAAGTGATTATGAGATATGGGTTGAGTTAGGATTGCAGAGTATTCATGATAAGACACTTCAATTTATAAACCGCGGCCATGCCTATCAGGATTTTTTAAAGGCGTATGATTTGATTAAGATACGCAACATAAAGGTCTGCGCGCATGTGATCCTAGGCCTTCCAAATGAGACAAGAGAGATGATGCGCCAGACAGCAGAAGAGATGGCAAGGCTAAGAGTAGATGGGATAAAGATCCATCCCATGCATGTGGTCAAGGGCACAAAATTGCATGAGATCTACAAAAGAGGTGAATATAGACCCCTTGAGATAGATGAATATGTGAGTATATTAAAGGACTTTCTTGCTATAATTAATCCTGATACAGTGATCCACCGCCTTAGCGCTTATTGCCCCCCAGAACTTCTAGTTGTCCCATCGTGGATATCAAAACGCGGCAAAATCGAACAAGAACTCGAAAAAACCATCTAAGCTCGGACCTTGAGAACAGGTACCCGTGCTCAAGGTCCGAGCTTGGCTACATATATGGTCCTAAGTTTTTTCTTTACTAAGTATTATAGTATATGCTATAATATGCCTCCTTACACGTCGTGTAATTTATAACCCTAGAGATTTAGAAGGTCATAAGGAGTACCCAGCCACAATAGATGACTTCGCGTATAGTAATGACAGATAAGAATCTGAAGCGCACCCCACTTTTGGAGGAGCACACGTTATATAGCGCTAAGATGGCTCCTTTTGGTGGGTGGTTTATGCCTATTCAGTATGAAGGTATTTTAGCTGAGCACCAGTGGACACGTCAATGCGCGTCTTTGTTCGATATTTGCCATATGGGAGAATTGATTGTCTATGGCGATGCGATAAAATCTAATCTTGATGGGATAGTAACTCATAAAATATCCTCAATGCCAGTATCTACATGCAGGTATGGATTTATGCTCAATAAAAAAGGCGGAATTATAGATGATCTGGTTATCTACCGCCTTGAGAAAGAGAAGTGGATGCTGGTGGTTAATGCCGCAACCACAGATAAGGATGAAGCTCATCTATTAAAGCACCTCTCAAAGGACGCCATTCTGGAGAACCATTCAAATTTATTAGCCAAGCTGGATATACAGGGACCTGTTTCTCAATCAATACTCAAGGCGTTGATTGGGGATAATATCTTAGATATTACATATTATCGTTTTAAATCGTTGCCTTTTTTTGACAGTTATATGACAGTGAGCAGAACAGGCTATACAGGTGAGCTTGGTTATGAGATCTATATTTCAAGTAAGCGGGCTGTGGATCTTTGGAAGTTTATTATGGCTGATGATAGAGTTAAGCCAGCTGGGCTCGGGGCCAGGGATACTCTCAGGCTTGAGATGGGATATCCTTTGTATGGTCAGGATATAGATGAGGGGGCTACCCCTTTTGAGGCTGGGCTTGATCGTTTTGTGGATATGGATAAGGAATTTATAGGTAAGAACGCGTTACTCAGCCAGAAGAAGAAAGGGCTCACGAGGAAGCTGGTGTGTTTTAAGACAAATTCTAGACGCGCGCCAAGACATGATAACAAGATCTTTAGTGGTGCTAAGGAGATAGGAATTGTTAAGAGTGGGTCATTTTCGCCCAGCTTATCTTGCGGCATAGGCATGGGGTATGTAGTTAGCGCTTTTTCAAAAACAGGATCAGATATAAAGATCGTAGGAAACAGAGCTGAAATAGACGCCACTATAGCAGATAAGCCTTTTTATAACGAGGGCTCAGCTAGGAAATAAAAAGGAGAAGAAGGATGAATGTGCCTGGGAATCTGTTGTATACCAAAGAACATGAGTGGGCAAAGGTTGAGGGAACTATAGTGACAGTAGGCATCTCTGATTTTGCGCAGAACTCATTAGGAGACATTACTTTTATCGAGCTTCCGGAGGTTGGCGCACAGCTCCAGCAGTCTAAGAGGCTGGGTACAGTCGAATCTGTCAAGGCTGCTTCAGATATATACGCCCCTCTTTCAGGCAAAGTCACTGAGGTCAATGACACCATTGTAAGTTCACCAGAGCTGGTTAACCAGGCGCCCTATGAGGGTGGATGGTTCGCTAAGATTGCGTTAAAGGATGAGAATGAAACTAAGAGTTTAATGAGCGCGGACGATTACACAAAGTATGTGGAAGGGTTAAGTTAGTGATATGAATTATATTCCCCACACAAAAGAAGAGATACAAGAGATGCTCAAGGCCATAGGTGTGGCATCTGTCCAGGATCTATTCAAGGATATAAAGCCTGCTCTTAGGACGAAGTCATTTAATATCCCTGATGGAAAATCTGAGCAGGAAGTCATGGCTCATATGAGTAATCTTGCTTCAAAGAATGCTACTAATCTTATTAACTTTGTTGGAGCTGGGTTCTATGATCACTACATTCCTGCCGCGGTAGACGCGCTCTCTGAGAGATCGGAGTTTTATACAGCATATACTCCATATCAGGCTGAGGCATCTCAGGGGTGGCTTCAGGCAATATATGAATACCAGTCAGCGATTTGTCAATTGACTGATCTAGATGTATCAAATGCCTCATTGTATGATGGCGGCACAGCGCTATATGAGGCTGCCATGATGGCTATAAGACAGACCGGGCGCAATAAGATTATCCTGGGAAGCGGTGTAAATCTAATATATCGAACCATGCTCTATACTTACACATCCAATCTCTCAATAGAGTTTGTTGAGACCCCTATTGTTCATGGGCATGATTCGCGCGAAGAAATTTACAAACATCTGGATGATGAGACAGCTGCTGTGATCTTACAAAATCCCAATTTCTTTGGCGCTATTGACGATCACACAGATATTGTTGAAAAAGCCCATGAACATGGTGCCCTGGTTATACAATCAGTATATCCTGTGGCAATGGGAATCTTAAAGACGCCTGGTGAGATGGGCGTTGATATAGCTACAGGAGAAGGGCAGAGTTTAGGCATACCGCTATCTTTTGGCGGACCATACCTTGGGTTTATGGCAGCTAAGGAGAAACTCTTACGTAAGATGCCAGGACGTATTGTAGGCGGGTCTGTTGATAAAGATGGAAAGAGGGCCTTTGTCTTAACTCTGCAAGCCAGAGAACAGCATATAAGAAGAGAGAAGGCCACATCGAATATATGTTCCAATGAAGCGCTTTGCGCGCTTCGCGCTGTCATATATCTTTCTTTAGTAGGAAAAGAGGGCTTAGTTGAGCTTGCTCAATTAAATCATGATAAGTGCGAATACGCCAAGAGCGTTCTAGGCAAGATCAAGGGCGTTGGGGTAAAGGCGAGTTCTCCGACATTTAATGAGTGCGCGATTGTGCTGCCAAAGAATGCTGATAAGGTTGTTCAAAGTCTTATTGAGAGAGGATTTGCTGGTGGATTCCCACTCGGAAGGTTCTATAAAGATATGGAGAACTATCTTTTGGTTGCTGTAACTGAGAAGAGGACTAAGAGAGAAATAGATAAGTTTGCAGAGGCGCTTGGGGAGGTGCTATGCAACTAATATTTGAGAAGAGTGTAAAGGGAAGAAGGGGGCTTAAGTTACCTGAGTCAGACGTTTCCGTGAAGTCGAAAATTCCTTCTAAATATACACGAGGCAAAAAAGCTGATCTGCCTGAGGTCTCTGAAGTTGATGTAGTACGTCATTACACAAATCTTTCGCACATGAATTTTTCAGTTGATAGTAACTTCTATCCTTTGGGTTCCTGCACAATGAAGTATAATCCCAAATTTACTGAAGGCGCTGTTAAGATACAAGGTTTCTTAGAGCTTCATCCTTTGATCCCTCAGCTTTCAGGCGGTGGAAAACTTACTCAGGGCGCCCTTGAGGTGCTCTATGATATGGAGAAGCTCCTTTGTGAGATCACTGGAATGGATGCCTTTACAATGCAGCCATTAGCAGGCGCTCATGGTGAGCTTACAGGTGTTATGCTTATTGCCGCATATCACAATGCTAAGAAGAATCGCAGGAAGCATATCCTGGTGCCTGACTCATCACATGGCACTAACCCAGCTTCAGCAGCGATCGCTGGATATGATGTAATAGTGATTCCTACAGATGAGAACGGATACATGGACCTTAAGAAGTTTAAGGCCAGCTTGAGTGATGAAGTGGCTGGGGTAATGCTTACTTGTCCAAATACACTAGGCATATTTAATCCTCACATAAAAGAGATTACAGACCTAGCGCATAGTGTCGATGCATTAGTCTACTATGATGGCGCTAATTTAAATGCTACTTTAGGTAAATGTCGACCAGGAGATATCGGGTTTGATCTTGTGCATCTAAATCTTCATAAGACATTTGCTACTCCTCATGGAGGAGGAGGTCCAGGAGCAGGGCCTGTAGGAGTGAATAAGAAGCTAATAGAATTTTTACCCATTTCAAGGGTAATGAAACAGAAAGACGACACATTCTTCCTGGATTATAAGAATCCCAAATCTATCGGCTATATCGCGCCATTTTATGGAAACTTCGCAGTTATCTTAAAGGCATATGCTTACACCTTGTTATTAGGAAAACAGGGTTTAATTGATGTGAGTGAGATGGCTGTATTAAATGCCAACTATTGTCTAGCAAAACTAAAGGAATATTACGATATAGCTTATGATCGAACTTGTATGCATGAGTGTGTCTTCTCAGCTTCAAAGCAAGCAGAAAAAGGTGTTCATGCCATAGATATAGCGAAGTACTTAATAGACAAAGGGTATCATCCGCCAACAGTATATTTTCCGCTGAATGTGAAAGAGGCGATGATGATAGAGCCTACTGAGACTGAATCTAAAGAGACGCTCGATGAATTTATCGAGACTATGATCGAGATAGCGAAGCTCACTGAGAGTGATCCGCAGAAGATCAAAGACGCGCCTGTTAATCGGCCCATCAAGCGGGTTGATGAGACCAAGGCTGCACGCGAACCTGATCTGAGATGGAAGGCATCAACGTAGGAGCCGCCTCTGGCGGCGAATATAAGTAACTCGCGGCCAGGAGGCCGCTCCTACGTTACGTTTTTCGCGGCCAGGAGGCCGCTGCCTACCGGCAGGCAGGGCTCCTACGGAACAATAATTATGATCAAATATACTTCCACAGCAAGGAAACCAGAGTGGTTGAACAAGAAGATAAGCCTAAGGGATTGTGCGCAAGTTAAGAAGACGTTAAGGTCCAGCGGTCTTAATACTGTTTGCGAGGAGGCGGCGTGCCCTAATATCTCTGAGTGTTTTTCTAGGAAGACCGCTACGTTTATGATTTTGGGTGATAATTGTACGCGGACATGTAAATTTTGTAATGTTACCAAGGAGACTCCTGGTATTCTAGACTGGCATGAGCCTGGGCGAGTGGCTGAGGCGGTTGTTAAGTTTGGGCTAAGGCATGTTGTTGTCACAAGTGTTACAAGGGATGATCTGATCGATGGTGGGGCACTGGTATTTGCCGAGACTATTAGGGCTATTAGATCTGCGCAGAAAGATGCCAGAATCGAGGTCTTGATACCTGACCTTAAGGCGCAAGAAGCAGCATTAAAAGTAGTAGTTCATGCCAGACCTGATATATTGAACCATAATATTGAAACAGTACCGCGCTTATATGCAGAGGTGCGGCCAGAGGCTGATTATCAACGTTCATTAAGTGTGCTAAGGATGGCTAAGGAGCTTACTGGCGGATTGAGAATGAATACCAAGTCGGGCGTTATGCTTGGCATGGGAGAGACTGAAGAAGAAGTATTGGACGTATTGTCTGATCTAAGAGATGTGGATTGTGATTTCTTAAGTATAGGTCAGTATCTTGCGCCAAGTACGAAACATTATCAGGTGAAGGAATATATTGAGCCAGGTAAGTTCGATGAGTATAAGAAGAGAACCCTGGATATGGGGTTTAAATATGTCGCAAGCGGGCCTTATGTGAGGAGCTCGTACTTGGCTCACGAATACACTGATTAGTGTCATAGTGTCAAGTATCAGAGTGTCATTATTCTCTGATACTTTGATACATGATACTCACTTAGAACAAGTTGAGAAATGACACTGCGAGTCGTTGTCATTAGTAAAACGGGAGACGCGCACAATGAAGGTGGTCGTTACTGGAGCGACGGGTTTCATAGGAAGCTGCCTTATCTGGAAATTAAATCAGATGGGCATTGAAGATATAATCGCAGTTGATGTGGCCAAGATCCCTGATGAGTGCCATAATATTTTAAGAAAAAAATATAGTAAGTATATTGATAGAGAAAAATTCCTTGAGAGCGTAAAGAAGAACACCCTGGAAATAGATATTGATATGGTTATACATTTTGGGGCCTGCTCATCCACAACAGAGACAGATGTTGAGTATCTGACTAATAATAATTTTCTCTATTCTAAGGAATTGGGTGAGTGGTGCTTGAGGAATAAAAAAAGGTATCTCTATGCTAGCAGCGCGGCTACTTACGGCGCTGGTAATGATGGATATTCTGACGATGATCTCTTGGTTTCTAGGCTAGCCCCTTTAAACGAATACGGACGCTCCAAACAAAAGTTTGATATGTGGGTTATAGATAATGGCTTGCAGAGAGAGTTTGTTGGATTTAAGTTTTTCAATGTCTATGGCCCGAATGAGTACCATAAAGGCGATATGCGCAGTATGGTAAATAAGGGGTATCATCAGATAAAAGAGACTGGTAAGATTTGTCTCTTTAAATCTTACAGACAGGATTATAAGGATGGGGAGCAGAAGAGAGATTTTATCTATGTAAAAGACGCTATTGATATGGTGATATACTTTATTGAAAACCCTGATAAGTGCGGAATATATAATATAGGTACGGGCCAAGCTAGAACATGGAATGATTTAGCCGATGCGCTCTTTAAGGCTCTGAATATTGATGCAAATATTGAATATATAGATATGCCACCTCAGATAAGAGAGCAGTATCAGTATTTTACAGAGGCAGATATGGATAAGCTTAAGGGATCTGGATGTCCGTGTAATATTACGGATATCTATGATGCTGTGGCTGATTATGTTGGGTATCTTGAGGAGAAGACGTATTTGTGATTGATTTGAGATCCTCTTTGAGATTGCCACGTCATCCACCACCTTTCCATCTTTCCACCTTTCCGCCTTTGGCGGCGGACGGTGGCGAAATTTCTCGCAATGGGCAAAATAATAGTTGACAAAATTTAGCGGGTATGGTATATTTTAACAGAAGAAGAATATTATGAAGATAAGCTCTAGAGTAGATTATGCGTTATCGTGTGTTTTAAGGATCGCGGAAGCTTTTGATAGTAAGCTTCCTCTATCTGTTGGGACTATTTCTCAGATGGAGAAGCTGGAGCCGGATTATGTTGAACAGCTTCTTATTATTCTCAAGAAAGCCGGACTTTTAAGCAGCGTAAGAGGGGCATCAGGTGGTTATATGCTATCGACCTCACCATCTAAGATTACTGCCAAAGATATAGTTGAGGCTATTGAGGGCAAGATACTAGAATGCGTATGCGAAAGAAAGAAGGGTAGAAGGAATAAGTGTCATCATCATGATGATTGTAAGCTAAAGGTTTTTTGGCAAGGGTTAGGCGATGAGATGGAGTCCTATCTGCGCAAACATACCTTAAAAGGATTACTTTTTTTAAGAAAACAAGAGAAGAACTGGCAGTACGAGGGGTCAGGTATATGAGTCCAGCCCTTCCTAAGAATCAAGATGCAACAGAAAGGAAGAACTGGCAATGCGAGGGGTCACGTATATGAAAAAAAGAGAAGTCTATCTTGATCACAATGCTACTACACCGCTTCATCCCGAAGTAAAGAAGGCTATAACAGAGGCCTTAGAGGTATTTGGTAATGCATCAAGTCTGCATGGTGTTGGTAGAACAACAAAGAACCTTATTGAGGGCGGCCGTTCTGACATAGCTTCATTTATAGGAGCGAAGCCAGAAGAACTGATCTTTGTTGGAAGCGGGTCAGAGTCTAATAACACAGTTCTTAATATTGTGTCATGTGTTTCACCTACCTGCAGCCCATCAACACATGCGCGCTGTGAGATAGTTACGTCTCAGATTGAGCACCCTTGTATCTTAGAGGCAGCCAGCTGTCTTAAAGATCGAGGCACGACAGTTCATTTTATAGGTGTAGATAGGCAGGGTAAGGTTAATATGGATGAGTTAGGGGAGAAGGTGTCTGAGAGAACAGCGCTTGTATCTATTATGATGGCCAATAATGAGATAGGAACTATACAAGATATTAAAGCTATGGCTGATATTGCTCGTAAGCAAGGCGCGCTATTTCATACTGATGCTGTTCAGGCTGTTGGAAAGATTCCGGTTGATGTGAGAGAGCTTGATGTTGATTTTCTATCATTTTCAGCTCATAAGATATATGGGCCTAAGGGCATTGGCGGATTATACGTAAGAGAGGGAGTACCATTCTGCCCACTCATACGAGGCGGGCATCAGGAGATGGGTAGGCGCGCGGGTACAGAAAATACCATAGGTATATTAGGGTTGGCTAAGGCTATAGATATGCGGAAGAAGGAGATGGGCCCTGAAGCGCAAAGGTTGCTTATATTAAAGAAAAAACTTAGCGAGGCTATAGAGAAGAAGATACCGAACATTGAACACAATGGGCACCCGACAGATTCTTTGCCAGGTACTCTTAATGTATCTTTTATGGGGGCAGAGGGTGAGGCCATGCTATTATATTTGGATTTAGAGGGGATCGCGGTATCTACCGGTTCTGCCTGCGCTTCTGGCTCTCTAGATCCCTCACATGTTCTTTTGTCAACAGGCGTTGGTCCAGAGTGCGCTCATGGCGCGATACGAATGAGTATGGGTCGGGATACATCAGAAGATGATATAGATTATGTTATTGAGAGGTTGCCTCAGGTAATCGATAAAGTCAGAAGTATCTCATCCGCGAATAGGAGAGAGTAGGTATAAAATATGAATCAGAATAGCAATTGGGCATATTCAGATAAAGTAAAAGAGCATTTTATCAACCCAAAGAATGTCTTTAAGGATGACGCTGGGTTTGAGGAAGATGGCAAAGGCAGCGTAGGCAATATAAAGTGCGGAGATGAGATGATTATGCTTATTAAGGTCGATAAAGAAAAAAGCATAATTACAGATTGCAAGTGGAGGACATACGGATGCGCCAGCGCCATCGCAAGCACATCGATTCTTTCTGAAAAAGTAAAGGGCATGACGCTTGATAAGGCATTCAATATCTCCCCCCAGGATATAGCGGAGGATCTTGGTGGGTTGCCGGAACACAAAGTCCACTGTTCTGTTCTGGGAGATAAGGCATTACGCGCTGCCATAAATGACTATTATAAGAGAAACAATATGTCTAAAAAGATAAAAGAGGATAAGGCCCGTACGATCTGTCAATGTATGAATGTTACAGACCATGAGATCGAGGATGCTGTCTTAGAGGGCGCAAGGACCTATCTTCAATTACAAGAGAAGACTAAGACCGGCACTGTCTGCGGTCAGTGCAAAGACGAGACAGAAAAGCTTTTAGTTGAATATATTAAGAAGCACTTTAGTACGTAGATATGCGTATTTCGTATATCGTATTGCGTATTGCGACTTTCGTATTGCGTATTGAGTATATCGTATCGCGTACCACGTAATACAAGGAAAAGCATATAAAGCTAGTATG
Source organism: Candidatus Omnitrophota bacterium (assembly GCA_042577545.1). GTDB lineage: Bacteria > Omnitrophota > Gorgyraeia > JABMRG01 > JABMRG01 > JBHPDT01. The sequence continues at coordinate 32,012 of JBHPDT010000010.1, forward strand.
GTTACGCAATACGCACGACGCAATACGCCAAAAGAAGGAGGTGAAAGATATGTGTACACTGCGTTGGATGCTTAGACCAGTAACTCATTGCAAAGAAGGTTGTAGTACATAGTCCTGGGCACGACGCTAAACTACCCCGTTAATGGCAAATGGCTTTTGGCACGTAGCACGTAGCATGTGGCATGTAGCTAACACGAAGCCACAAGCCACAAGCCACAAGCCACAAGCCACAAGCAACAAGCTACAAGCTAGCAAGGCAAATAGCTTATAGCAAATAGCAAACAGCAAATTGGATAGGAGTAGGATAATGCTATCAGAGAAGATGTTAAGTAGTTTGACGCGTCAAATTAATAGAGAACTATATTCCGCGTATTTTTATCTCGGTATGGCTATGTACGCGGATTCGATAGGATATAAGGGGTTTGGGCATTGGTTTAAGGTCCAGGTTGAAGAGGAGTATGAACATGCCGAGAAGATGAGTGACTATATCACGCAGCAGGGTTCACGTGTTATGATACGGGCCATTGAAGAGCCACCTCAGGATTTTAGCTCTATAGAGGATCTCTATAAGAGAACATTCGAGCATGAGAGATTGGTTACTAAGCTTATAGATGATCTTGTGGCTGTTGCCAAGGATGACGGCGATAAGGGTACCGAAGACTTTTTGCAGTGGTTTGTCAAGGAGCAGATTGAAGAGATGGAGACACCTGAGAAGATTTTGGGCAAGATAAGAGAGATTGGCAAGGACGAAGCCGGACTTCGAAAGATAGATGAGGAATTAACACAGAGAAAGTAGGGGGAGAATATTGATATGCTAAAGGAGAAAGTGCAAGCTGCGATAGATAAGGTTAGGCCATCGCTTCAGGCTGATGGCGGTGATGTGGAATTGGTCGAGGTTACAGATGATGGCGTTGTAAAGGTAAAGCTTATAGGCGCATGCAGCGGTTGTCCGATGAGCCAGATGACTCTTAAGATGGGAATTGAGAAAGCGATTAAGCAGGAGGTTCCCGAAATTAAAGAAGTAGTTGCTGTTTGAGGGTAGCATACTAAATCAAGGGGTGTATCACAATGCATATAGAAGAGAAAGACGGCAGGCTGGCTGTAGTGGACTTTAATGAGTTTGGCGCCTATAAGATAGCTTCCAAGATCGAATCAGATGGCATGCGCTTCTATCAGGACCTTCAAAATAAGGCTAAGCGCGATATTATAAAGAGCATGGCCGCTATGCTTGCTGACGAGGAGAAGAGGCATTTGAGGTTTTTTGAAAGCTCATTAAGCCGATTACAGCAAGAGGGGGAAGATGAGTTTGAGGAAGATGATATATTAAGGTCCATAGACTATGGTATCTTTACATCAGGCCAGCAAACGCAGGATGTAGAGTCGTTATTAAATGATCCCTCTAAGACCGTAAGATTTGCCATAGGAGTTGAATCTAAGACGATACAATTTTATGAATCATGTAAAGAGTGTATTACAGATATTCGAGTCAAGGAGGAGCTGGATAATATAATAGAAGAAGAGAAGAAGCATAAGAGGATGCTGGAGGAGCTTCTAAAGAAGCTATAATGCCTGCATGAGTAAAGATAAGAATAATTTTGTATGTTACGATTGTGTTAAGCTGAAGAAGTGCACGGACTCTGTTATCTCCTGGGTATTCTTCTTCATCGCCATTATAGCGGTTATTGCCATAAGGGCTGTGAATGTTGCTTGGGAGTACAATCAGCTTCTGGCAAAGGTATTTTGGTATATAGGGGTTGTAGGTTTTTTTATTTTCTTTATTTACAAATTTAGGGATCATGTGATACTTCATAAGGAACTCGCTAAGTCCAAGCTTACAGATAAGCTTCTAAACAGGGAAGCCCTTAGCGATGAGGATTATGATGTATTGGCTACGATAACATGTAAGCTAAGCTCGAAAAAGGACAAGATTAACTATTTCTTCATATTCTTTTTCTCCGGCTTAGCTCTGATATTAGCGATTTACGCGGACTTTTTTAAGTAACGAGATACGAGATACTAGATACGATATACGATATACGATAACATTAGAATAAGGAGGAGAAATGTCAGAACAACATTCATGCGAAAGCGATATTCTTTGCGGTTTAAATATGCCCAAAGATGCAAATACATTGACGGAGTTAGAGCAGAAGCATATGCCGGTAATAGACGCTCCGGAGAAGGTAGGGCAGAGTGAGACTTTTGAAGTTACGATAGAAGTAGGGAAGCTTAAGGCTCATCCTAATGAACCAGCCCATTCTATCGAGTGGGTCGAACTTTATTGCGGAGATACGTTTATTTTCAGGATCAACCTTGCTGGTTCGCTGAGTTCACCTAAGGTTACTTTGCCTATAACACTTACTCACGCCCACGGTCCTTTAAAAGCGCGCGCCAAGTGCAATATGCACGGACTATGGGAAGGGATTAAAGATATTCAGGTCCAGGCTTAATATAGGTTTAAAGGAGCAGAAATAATGTCAGCAAAAGAGATATCACCAGGTGTCTACTGGGTAGGAGCCATTGACTGGAACCTAAGGCATTTTCATGGGCATACCTATGAGACACCTAGAGGTACTACGTATAACGCGTATCTTGTTGTTGATGAGAAGATCGCATTAATTGATACAGTTCATGAGCCCTTTTCTGATGAGATGATAAACAATATCAAGGAGATCATCCCCCTGGATAAGATAGATTTCCTTATCGCTAATCATGTGGAGCCTGATCACTCCGGAGCGCTTAAGATATTATTGGACTCATCCCCAGGCCTAAAGGTGTATGGTACCGCTAAATGCAAAGAGGGCTTGAATAAATATTATGAGACTGACATGGACTTTACGATTGTAAAGACAGGGGATAAGCTTAGTCTTGGGAAGAAGACCCTCTCTTTTATAGAAGCTCCTATGCTTCACTGGCCTGATAGCATGTTTTCCTATCTTATTGAGGATGCGATTCTTTTTCCAAATGATGGTTTTGGCCAGCACCTGGCTTCATCAGAGAGGTTCGATGATGAGGTAGACCAATCGGTTTTGATGGATGAGGCAGCTAAATATTACGCGAATATACTCTGGCCTTTTAGCGCGTTGGTTTCTAAAAAGATAGATGATATAAAGAAGCTTAATATCCCGATTAAGATTATAGCTCCAAGTCATGGTGTCATATGGAGACAAAGCCCGGGGAAAATTTTAGAAGCGTATCTTATTTGGGCTGGTAATAAGACCAAAGATAAGGTGGTTGTTGTCTATGAGACAATGTGGAACTCAACAGCTAAAATGGCTAGCGCTATTACTGAGGCGCTTACTCACGAAGGAATTTCAGTTCATCTTTTTGATATAAATTCTAACCAGAGATCAGAGATAATCAGGGAGATGTTAGATAGCAGGGGATTTGTAATAGGTTCATCAACCCACGACAATGATATACTGCCTAACATGGCTGGGTTCATGGAGTTTTTAAAAGGGCTCAGACCCAAAGGGCGTCTTGGAGCTTGTTTTGGATCATATGGATGGGCAGGGGGAGCGACCGCGTCTTTAGAGAATATTTTAAGATCAGGAGGTGTGGAGCTGGCTGAACCCGCTATCACTGTCCAATATAAGCCGAATGAGGCTGAATTAAAGAGTTGTTATGAGTTTGGGAAGAAGTTTGCGCAAAAGGTAAAAGGGAAAATCCTAAATTCGAAATCCTAAATCCTAAACAATACCTAAATTCTAATATCAAATATGCAAAGCCGAGTTTAGGATTTTGGTAATTTGAAGATTAGAATTTGTTTAGAATTTAGATATTAGAGTTTAGTATTTATCGTAAACAAGAAATATAGGAGGAGATGATGCAGAAGTATAGATGTAAAGTTTGTGGTTATATATATGATCCAGAAGAAGGCGATACAGAGCATGGTATAGACGCTGGAACATCATTTGATACCTTGCCAGAAGACTGGTTATGCCCTACATGTAACGTAGATAAGTCTAATTTTGAGCCTGCCTGATATATTACTATCAATGGAGTAGAGAACAATGAATATATTAAGTGATGAGGTGGTAAGATTTTTCCATCGCTCAACCTTTACAGTAGTATCAACGATTGACAGCTCAGGGAGAATTCACAACTCTTGTAAGGGCGTGGTAGATATCGATGAGAGTGGCAAGGTGTATCTGCTCGATCTCTACAAGGCAAGAACCTATCAAAACCTAGGAGCCAATGACAGCTTATCTGTAACAGTTATTGATGAGCATAAATTCAAGGGGTATTGCTTGATAGGCAAGGCAAAGATTACCCAGGTTAATGATCTCAAGGGTCATATTATTGAGGCTTGGGAGAAGAAGATCACAGATAGAATAAGCAAAAGAATCGTAAAAAACATTAAAGGCGAGAAGGGGCATCCCCGACACCCTGAATCTCAGCTGCCAACGCCGGAATATCTTATTGAGATGGATGTTGAGAGGATAGTTGATCTGACCCCGAACCAAATTTAAAAGCAGAGCGGTAACAAGCAAAATTTGGTACGGGGCAGGCCCCCCATCAAATCAAAGAGGAGGAGAGATGAAGAGTATAAAAGGAACGAAGACAGAGAAGAATCTTTTAGCCTCATTTGCTGGTGAGTCGCAGGCGCGTAATCGTTACACATATTTCGCGAGCGTGGCAAAGAAGGCCGGATATGAGCAGATCGCCGCTATTTTTCAAGAGACAGCTGATAATGAGAAAGAGCATGCCAAGAGATTTTTCAAACTTCTAGAAGGTGGTGAAGTACAGATAACAGCTTCCTACCCTGCGGGCGTAATTAGTGATACAGAGACCA
>JBHPDT010000011.1:0-34962 GCA_042577545.1 Candidatus Omnitrophota bacterium
TCAATGTATCTGTAATGCTCATGAGTAGGATCATCATTTATTATTATTGTATAGGGGTTTAAGGGGTCCTCTGGATTAACATCTATAAGAGTCAGCTCGGTCTGCGCATCGTTATAAATAGCCTTGAACTCTCTGCCAGCTAATTGGATACCGAATATACTTAAATCCTCTGTAGCGGGTGTCTCGGGATCCAGGAGAGTCATCTCGCGCAGATTTACAATCGCATAGGTGGCCGTACGCAATATATCATACATGCGCCGCTCGTCCTCACCTGTGTCGGTATTGATAAGATCAAGCGTAAGCGTGTTAACATCATAGTCCACATATTCGACTTCATAATCATTTATAGGATCATCTGGATTGATCCAAAATAACAGTGCCCTTGTTATGCCTTGGCTGTTGGAGCTATGGGGAGTAACCCGGAATGCCCTGTCTGCAAGCTGACACTCTTGAATTGTCACAGTACTGGCATTAGGGCTTTTTAACGATCCCATTGATAATCTTTCAATTGATTCAACAGCTCCATAATCATCTCTTTTTATGTTTAAGAGATTTTCATAGTCGCGGGTCTGACCAGCTTCAATACGAATTTCTCTTGGACTCGCGGGATCTGAAGGATCCTTTTCAACAAGAGTAAACCCTGTGCGAGCAATATCATCATCATAATCAAGGATATAATCAACACCGCTTAGCCTTACTACATCTGCAGTCACCTCATAGTCTTGCTTGGCCTGTTCCGCGCCTAGAAGTGTGAGTGATTCCAGTGTGCGGACCCATGAAATTCCACGAGTCTCGACCAACATATTAACTCCATCAATATTGACCAGTTGGCCGCTACAACCTGCCTTTGACCCTGTCGAGGAATAGAATACATCGTCACCAGATAAAAACGTATTTCCATTAGAGAACAAATACCTGTTTCCATTAATGCTGACCACCTTGTCACTGGTATGCGTAAATGTGCCCGTGGATGTAGTTGAAGCATCATATATAGTAGAGTAACCTGTTACGTTTCCACCATATGAACAAGTCAATAATGGTACTCCCTCAATAATAGCTTGGTATTTTCCATTTACTATAAGTGGTTGCACAAGGAATATATCACCTGAAGAATTCATCAACACTTCAGATGCTTGGCGACGATTTCGACCTATGTCCAAATATGTCTTTGAACCAATAGTTATTATAGGCGCATTGGATGAGGTCATGTAACTGCCAAAATGCGAAGCTCTATTCTGACCAATTAGACTAACATCATAGTCCGATGCTACCCTAAATCTCTCACCATCAATTTCGAATTCTCCAAAGCCCGACAACTCCACTTGGGTACCAGAAGAAGATGTGATTACCCGATCTGGATTGTAACTAAGGAATGAGTCATAATAAAGGTATGCCGCGCCACCAGCACCGTATATCACAGGGGCGCTTGTGGTACTAAACGAGCCTGCTTCCTGGCTAATCACTGTATCACTTACAACAGAAATGCCGGTAATCGTGCCGCCATAGGCATCTGATATATGAGCGAAAAGTACTTGGCCATCTATGCTAACAGACCTATGATATGAATCATCCAATGTGACTATTTCACCTGAGTCATGTGACACTACATGCCATTCATCACGTCTGTCCCGTACTATTGTATAGACATGCCCGCCTAACGATAACTCTCCTTGCGGATCTTGTCCGGGAGGCATAGGTGGTGTGGCAAACACAGGGGAGACCGGGTCTGTCATCACTGAAAAACCAGTAACCGCATAAGAACCGTCCGTTCTTAGCCAGTACCATGTTCCGTCAATCTCGACACTTCTTTCTTGATGAGATGATACTGCCACCAAGCCGTTTGGACCCATTAATCTCACATATCCACCAGCACTGGAGGTCTCAACCACCATGTATGATCCGGAGGCAAGATTTAATACTTCTACATTTGAAGCTGAGAAACTTCCTATCGTAGCTGTCTGCTCATCCCCGACAAGGGCTAGGCCTTCAATCGCTCCAGTTGACTCATTTCTTATGACCTTGTATAAATCACCATCTATTGTTTTATAATGATCCAAAGCTTCTATTTCTATATCAAAGCCAGTCACTGGTGATATAAGATGCATCTGGTCAGGGGGAAGATCAAACAACTCTCCATTATGAAAATACTCGTGAGCAAGCATATAACTGTTTGTTTTCAGATCAATCACATCAACTCCGGTGGCTGTGAAAATACCTGTTGTAAACTCGTGTTCCGGTGAAAGCCTACTCAGGCTAACTATCTCATTTGTCCAGCCATCACCATCAAGATCTTCCCCGCCATCAGTTGTAAGCAGGTACTCCTCGCCATCTATTTCCCAAAGACGACTTTGGTTGGTTATCGTTTTTGATTCACCGGTTACAGGTGAAATAATAGTTATTGAATTACCCCTAGCCGTAAGAGTATCAGGATCTATCATATATGTCCTTGTACCAGTCGATGTCTCAAGAACAAAGACATCCTGATTCTGGATAGTGATTGTATCAGTAGCAGGCGCTGCCACATCTCCCATTAGGCCAAAGCCTGTTATTTCGCCTGATTCTCTACCTTCTTCTGTTCCATCTGACCTGAATATATAGTAAACATGAGGTTGAGTTGCGCCAAGGTAGATCTCCAAACCAATCTGACCATTAGCGATATTATGCACAACCGGTTCGCCAGTATCAGGGTTACTCTGTACCAGTATCATAGTTCTGTTATACTGGTCGAGCTGATAGACATCAAATTCCTCGCCAGCTAAGTTTATTCTATATCTTGTGAATGTCTCCTGGGTTGGTGATTGCGGGCTATGAGTTGTTATTCTCTTAAAACCTGTAACAACTCTGTTCGCATCTCTTTCAATCTTGTAATATATTGCAGTGTCACCTTCTCCGAAATGAAATTCAGAATCATCAACGCTTGCGCTTATTATAAGGACGTTGTCGATAGGCCAAGGGTGTTTTTCGTACAGATAAAAACCCTTCTGATCATCATCAAACACAATTATGAAGTCTTTGGCACCGGCGCTTGGAGGTGTATTCAGCCTGACAGTAGTTTCCTGTCTAGTGTTTGTCCTGAAATGTATTTCTTCTGGACCAAATTCAATCTCAGCAAAGCTTTCTATAGCGTCATCGTCTGTTCTTGTAACCCAGAAGTCCTTGCCAGCAACATCAATCCTTAATACATCGGCATTATCAACTCTTACGAAGCGCGGATCGTTATAATCAGCAGGATCAGCTTCAACCAAGGTAGCCTTTTGGCGGGAATCATCATCATAGTATACGATCCACTTGATATCATTTAAGGTGACTGTGGTCTTTTGCGCTTCTCTATCCTCAGGAAGGATCTCATTGTCAAAAGTAGTGCCGATGAAGCTTGAAATAATGTCGCCATTCCACACTATGTCATAAAAATAGGTCTGTGGGCTTCCAGTAAAATCTGTGGTAATCTCTATATCATCGGCTTCGACCTCAATTTCAATAACAGTGTCTATATCCTCATCACCAATCCTGGATGAGTCCTTGATTGTAAGTATCACAACACGCGCGTCAGTGGATGGATCATCGTCATAATCAATTAGGTATGTGAGGCCGCCTAATGTGATTTCAGTGACCTGTATTGCGCCTGGGCCAAAATTGATATCCTGTTCAGTAATGGGTCTAAACCCATCAATTCTGTTGCCTGGTCCTTTTACAATCGCGAATCTCTGGGATTCGACAGTTATCTCGGTCTGATCTGGATCATTCCCATCGACGTGTATGGGCAGTAGAGAGGTGGATGTTAGTATCACGGATGAAGTACCCCAGCCTGTTACAGTAAAGTTTATTCCATTTAATTCAACGGTTCCTTCGGTTTGGGGAATTTGCAATGGATCGATCTCAGCACCGTAGCTGATACCATCAAAACCTACAATTTGCAGCCCCTCTACGCTGCCTTCAGTTCTGACCATATACTCGTACGTATTGCCCCCTACTACGATGTCGATTTGCTCATCTGAGTTGGTTACAAGAATATCAGACATGGATCCATCCATAGCCTTGAGTGTGACTTCGGTTTTTCCTTCGTTATACTCCGCCAGAAAACGCACGCCAGCAAGCGTGACTTCTTCGATCGGAAGCTGACCAATTTCTATAGTGATCTCATCTGAAAGAGTTACTCCTTTAAACCCAGATACATCAGTACCTGTTCTTACAATCTGATAAATCAGTATCTCTTCATCGAGATCGAGAGCTTCAACCTCGTCTTGATCAAATCTTATTGCTATCGACTTAGGGCTGTAGAATAGGTCTGAAGTATCATAATTGGCTTCGATAAGCGTAGCAGCGCCATCTTCGTCCTCGTCATTGTATCGGTCATAATAGACAATATATTCCCTGCCCCCAAGCATGACTGTATCAGCCTGATATGACCCATCCTCATTTGGTTCAATAATGTTATCATCGCCGCCAGTAGGCTGACCGACCGCATCGCTGTTAATGTCTGTAAAGCCATCTATTCCTCCATCTTCGTTCCTGATAACAAAATACTCGTTATCCCCAATTTCAACCGTGCCTGACTCGGTAATAGTCCAGGCGCCAGTTGGAGTATCATATGCCTCTATTACAACGCTAATGACCTTTCCGTCCTCGCGATAAGCTATGGTCTTGATCTCAAGTATAGTAAACGCGTCGCTGGCATAGGTAGTTATAACAGATGAGGTAATGTCGCCTCTTTCAGTAAATTCGCTGTAAACTTCTTCGACATATTCTACAACTTGACCATCCTCTACCTTGGTCTTTCTCTCTTTTGCTGTTGAATTTTGGATTCCCTCATCCCCAGTATCATAATATGTGGTTTCAGTGCGACTCTGTACTGTCTCCAATCCTGTGTCTATATCTTGCTCTGAAGTCTGCTGGAATACAACCTTTCCATTCTTATCATATCTAACCTCTTGTATAGTATATATATTCTTATCTTCATCTTTAGATCTCTGCTTCGCGAGCTCATAGCCTTGGGTGTCGCCCTCATCCTTTTCTGTATTGACTATAGGGGTGCCATTATATGAGGCCGCATCATATGAGGCCGCGCTAGTGATGGCGGTCTTAACCTGGGCTTCATTCTGAGTAGCTATATACTGATCGAGTTGATCAATAAATGCTCGATCAACAGCAAGATTCATAACAAATAAGTGGCCTTGATCATCAAATACACCTACCTGTGAAAAATCATATTCCGGCAAAGGATTCGGATTTTCCGGATCCACTGGTGGAACGCCTAGACGCTGAGCATAGAGTGTTCTATTATCCTCATTCATTATACGGATAGAAAATTCAACACTTCCGTCAATATTAGTCATCTTCTGGACGCTAGAGCTATAGGTTTCAGAGTTAATAGTAATATCCTCAATCTTGCGCATATAACCCACCTCTAAATCATCCTGACCTACCTGATAGCGTGTAGTGTTAAAAGAACTGAGCTTATCATCGTCATCGTAACCATTATATGTCTCATCTGTGTAAAGTAAGGTGGCCTTGGTATTATCCGTATAATAGCTTACCTCCTTACTCGCTATCAGTGTATCATCATAGGTATATTTTGTTTCTGTATAGCGCACCCCATCTGCATTTACAGGTTTGCTGTAATCTGCTGTCTCGGTAGTAACCCTGTTATCATCATCGTAGTTTTTCACAGTTGTTACTGTCGAGGTAGTTGCTGTCAAATTATCTGTCTTCGTCTTTGTGGTAGTAACGCTGTCGCGATTCTCCGATGCATCATAGGTATATGCAATCACTGTTCTTAATGAGCCATCTTCATCTTGATCATATGTTACCGATCTTGTGATCTTTCCCTCCGCGTTATACTCCCTCTCTGTTTTCACATATCTCTCAGGCGAATATAAGTTTCCTATCTTCTCAAACCTCTTCGAGTATGAAGATTCTATCTGGTCTGTATCAGTCGCATAATATGAACGAACCTGTATTGATACGAATATTTCATTGATACTTTCTGTTCTGCTCACATCTGTTCCATTTAAGTTATAATTGACGGTCTGCGGGTTTGAATTTATCACCTTCAGTGTTGTCGGAGGATCTGCGCTGGTATCCCACTCGTTGTATATCTTTAACTGAAGAATGAGCTTGTCATCACTATTATACAGATACTCATCCGTCTCCGTTGTCTTTGATTTAATTCCGCCTGAAACGTCCCACTCGGTGGTAGTAGTAATTATGCCTGTGCGCTTACCATCACCATTGTGCGCGTAAGTCTTTTCAATGAGCGATCTGGTTCCGTCGGCATTGATCTCCTCTGTGGTTTCCCTGTCTCTGGTGCCTGAATCGAAATAAAGCGCCTCTTTCTGTGTGATGGAGCCGTCCTTCTTTTCACTGGTATTTAATCTGCGCTCTAATTTACCATTAGCAAAATATACTCTTGTAGATGCGGTATAATCATATGAGATGGCATAGGTGGTGGTGTTGTCATCTCGATATGCAGATGTGGTATTCTCTGTACGGGTATATGTCAGCTGGTCTATATTATTATATGCCCGTATTGTTTCGCTCACCTTACGCGTATCATGAGCTCCATATGCGGCATAAGAATCATTTACATATGCTTCTGCGAGAACCGCCCCTACCATCCTGGAGGGATCTGACTTTACGCTTAAATGTGTTATCAGGTTATTTTTCTGGGTATCACTAATGATCTCTTTGTACTTGTACTCTGTTCTTGTTCTATCTACCAGGTGATCTCTATCGTCGTAGGCATTATCCGTAATCGTCCTTGTTGCTGAGCCATCATCATCAACCTTGACATTTACGATTTTTACAAGCTTACCAGCTGTATCATATTTGCGTATAGCGCGTGATAAACTTACGCCTTCTTTAGCGCCAAATTCTCCCTCAACAGTAAAGTAGGAGGTTATGTACTCTAATGCTTTAGCTTTTGTGCCTATGATAGCGCCATGAAGACTAGTATCTCGCGAGTACTTTGATAGATCATCCAGGTAAGCTATAAGGGTGTCCCGTTTGGCATCATCCTTCTTGTATTTATGAGTAACGATTATGCGATCGATGAGCCGCTCTTGGACATCAAAGACATTATCTACAACCGTTCTTGTGGCTGAACCATCATCATTTACCTTGACAGTTACACTTGTCGCAAGCTTACCGGCAGCATCATAGATGCGTATACTTCGCGATAAGGTCTTGCCATCTGACTCGCCATATACGGCTGCAGCTGCAGGGGTGATAGCGTCATCCACGTAATTGGCAGCCGAACTACCATTGACAGTACCGGCTGTAGTCGATTCTACGCTTAAGTACGCTATAAGCGCATTTGTCTGCTGTTGAGCAGTTTGGCCCGATATATCGCTGAATTTATCGTACTTATGGGTAACGGTTATGCGGTCAACAAGCCTCTCTTCTAAATCAAAGACATTCTTCACAACTGTTCTTGTTGCTGAACCGTCATCATTTACTCGCACTGTTACCATTAATGTGAGTTTTTCCACTTGCTCACCATCGATAGTCAATGTCTCATACGTACGTATGCTTCGCGATAAGGTCTTGCCATCTGAGTCGCCATATACCGCTGCGGCTGCAGGGGTGATAGCATCATCCACGTAATTCGCGGCCGAACTACCATTGACAATCCCGGCTGTAGTCGATTCTACGCTTAAGTACGCTATAAGCGCATCTGCCTGCTGTTGGGTTGTTGTTATTACTGTACCTGCTTCATTGGTTATATCGCTGAATTTCTTATACTTATGAGTAACGGTTATTCGGTCTATCAGCCGCTCTTGGTCATCAAAGACATTATCTGTAACCGTCCTTGTTGCTGAGCCATCATCATTGACTTTGACATTTACGTTTTTTGCAAGTTTACCAGCTTCATCATATATGCGAATACTTCGCGATAAGCTCAAGCCGTCCTTATCCCCAAATTCCGCGCCATCCGCATCCTCATCAGAAACATAGTCAATATACCCTTGCGCAAGCTCGATTGTGCCGATGATCATACGAGCGCTGGCATCCGTTGGATAATCTGAGATGTGATCTAAATAGCCTATAAGGGCATCTCGCGCGGCATCATCGACTTTCTTGTATTTTTGAGTAACGGTTATGCGGTCGACCAGCCTCTCGTCAGCGTCAAAGACATTGGTTACGACTCTCCTCGATGCTGAACCGTCATCATCGACCTTAACAGTTACACTTGTTGTGAGCTTGCCATCTGTATCATAGATACGGATAGTTCGTGATAAGGTCTTACCATCTGGCGCGCCATATGTTCTGTTGGTATCATTCACATATAACTCGGCAAGTATATAAACAGGGTCATCCCCGTCATCAGCTGTATTCACCTTTCTGTCAGCTCCTGATTTTTTGCTTAATTCTGCTATTAGCGTATCTCGCGCAGCATCACTGAGTTTCTTGTACATATTGGTGACAGTTACGCGATCCAGGAGCCTATCTTCATCATCAAATATATTATCTGTAACTCTCCTTGTTGCCGAGCCATCATCTTCGACCTTGACAGTTACTATGGTTTTAATTCTTTTCGCATCACCTTCCCCTTCATAGATCAATACTCTGCGATTCAGTGTAGTCGTGTCGAAGGGGTTTCCATGTGTACCTGCTGCAATCGCATTACGAAGAGTAGGGATATATCTAACTGACTCGCCTTCCACCTGGATAATGAAGCTAAAATTGGAGGGGAGAAGACTGCTAGCGCTAGCGTCTAGATGATCGATCAATTGGCTTGACTGTTTATTGCTATTCCTTACAGTTATTCTGTCTATCAGTGAATCGCTGTCATCATAGACGTAGGTGTTAAAATAGTCATCAACCGAGCCATCTTCTTTTATTCTTGTAGTCCTTCTTGAAATCAGCTTGGGCTCAGCAGATGTATCATACTCCCTTGTCGACATTGTAAAATTCTTTAGAATATAATCTGTGCCAGCTAGGCCATTATGTTCCGTGCGCTGACTGATATCACTCGTTATGTTGCCATCTGTATACTCTCTCCTTAACTCTCTCTGAGTCCAGCTATCATCGTCCTTTGTTGAGCGATGGCGCAGATATATAAGATTGTTTGCAGTATCATAGAGCCGCTCTGTTTCATAGATAGCAGATGAGGTTATTCCGTTTACGTAATGCTTAGTTGTGGTGCGGTTGCTATCAGTAAGATTACCGCGCGAATCAAAGGTATTCACTATTATAGTAATATGAATAGACCCATCAGCAAAGGTGCGTCTTCTCTCTTGCCTTATGATATTTTCATTCTGATCAAAAATGCTGGTAACCACATCGGTTGACCCATCCTGATTCGTTATCAAGGAAGTATCACCAGCAAGATCTCCGTTTATAAATCTTGTCTCATTTATTGTAATCTGTAACGCTCTTCCCTGAGCATCAATTACCCCTCCAACGCCAGGTGTTGCCACCATGTTTTTGCGAACCGGATTATCGGTGACAACCGTTACGCTATCAACTTCAAAATTGCCTTCATAGATTATGTTTGCAGTTATTTTATTAAGAGGATCAAGCTCACCCTTATACAATAATTCATGAAAGCTTATGAGATCGCCATTCGAATATTCCATTGATGAGCGTACTCTTGTCTGTATAACAGTAAGATGTTCATCCCTATACTCCTCAGTGAATGAATGAGGCTCTCCATTATCACCAAATATAAGATTTTTAATAACAACACTAACAGCGCTAGCTTGTATGCCGGTATCTGCGAGATATACAAAACCCTCATCTTGTATCTCATCATACTCATTGGTAATAACCTGGTAGTAGCTTGTTTGGTTGCCCTCTTCGTCATACTCGATCATAGAGACATAGCGCTTCTCTATAAGAACCCCATTCTCATCATAGGCCTCTTCGGTGTAGCTGCTTAACATGCCTGCAAACTCACCCGACTCATAATACTCATGTTCCTTGATCTCACGAGTTAGACCCTCTATCTCAATTATCTCATCCTCTGCACCGCCGTAGACCTTTACATCGACTTTGTAATCCAGGAGCGCCTTTCTGGCATTGGTATCATCGTCAGCATACCATTTAGAGTCAGCTGTGTACTGAGCGCCATACCAGTGGATCTCTGTGGTAACGCCATAGGCGTCAACAGTCTTTGAGGTATATTCTATTAGGAGGTTTGTGTCAGGGTGGTATTGCATGTCATATGTATCGCGGTAGTATACGTTGCCAGCCTCAGTAACTCTCTCATTCCAGATAGCTATTACATTGCCTCTGTAGAACTCCATTCTCTTCTGGATCCCATCTTCATCTGGCGGGAAAAGGACGTATGTCTTGCTAGCGCGGTAGGCGAGGTTTCTGGCTACATCGATCTGCCTTAGGAGGGATGCTATCTGATTATATTGTGCAAAGAAATGACCCTGTATATTGGTCTTGGTTTCGAATACGGTCTTGTCCACTGATCTGCGGCTCTTCTCAAGAAGCATTCTGCGCTCTATCGACTCCTGCTGCTGCTTTACCTTGCGCAAGAAGTCGATCGCAGTAGAGCCGCGCCTCTCATAAAGGCGCTCGCGCTGCCTTCTTTGGACGTCACCCACCCCAGCATAGACAAGCTGCTGCCAAGAGAATGTAATAATAACACTCCATGCGACAGCTCTGAAGAATACGCCATGTCCTTTAGGTTTTGGGTTTTCCATGAAATTAACGTCCTTTACTATATATAACACAATTAGAGCGATTATATTCCACTTTATCAGACTTTTTTAAAGTATTTTTTATGTAGGCTAAAAAAAGACGCATGTACTCCTCCTGCCATACATTGCGTATAATAGCGTTCTATGTATATAGTATACCTGCCGCTGTCTAAATAGTCAATAGAAGCGGCGCTTTTTTCGAAAAAAAATAGGGCGTCGTTTTTACTAATACTAAGTACATAAAATTACCCGATCGCACTGATCGCACAATTTGATAACTGACTAGATTACTCAAGTTGGATTACTTCTCATTCCTATACTCAATTTCCCACCAGTGGCACCTGCCTTCAGGTACCTGTTGTACTAACTCAATAATTCGGTAACTTTTTGGAGTATATAAATATCGTCGTTGCGAGCCCCGAAGGGGCGAAGCAATCTGTCCTTATAACTAGGTGTAAATATTGAGATTGCCACGCTTTGCTTCGCAAAGCCCGCAATGACGTTATAAATTTTTCAAATGCATGGCCGGGCTCTAACCTCTATAGACGTAGAGTGATTAACACAAAAACAACCGTATCATAACCGTATCATTTGGTTCGCTGAGGCTCTATTGAAAATGTCAGATCAATTGGCCTATCTCTGCGAATCCCGACTTTTACAGGGATGGCATAAGTGGTATTTCTTACCATGTCGAACTATGACATAACCGTATCATAACCGTATCATCAATGCTTTGGCATTGTTCTGTATTAATTGTACTATATGGACTTATGGAATATTTCGGTTTGAGAAAATATTGAAGAGAATTACCTAAGAATGTCAAACAAAATGTAGGGCGGAATACCAAGAAGCCTGGAAATGGCAATATAGATTGGAACGATAATAAACCCTAGCATTCCTGACCAGAGAAGAGCAATCACAATGATGAAACCAAAGGGTTGAATCTTGTTATACAGATGCGCATATTTATATGGGATAAGCGCGGTAACTATACGAGAGCCATCTAGGGGAGGTATCGGGACAAGATTAAAGATGCCTAGCAGCATATTTATAAAAATGCCAAAGACCATTCCTCTGCCGAGAAGGCTAAGCAATGGTATGTTAAGTACCTTCAGAATCAGAATTAATAATAGCGCAAATATCACATTTGCAGTTGGCCCGGCAAGCCCTACCCAAAGCATATCCTTCTTTGGATTATTTAGGCTTAGGAAATTTACAGGTACTGGTTTCGCATACCCAAATGGGGGCAACCTCAACATAACCAGGATAAGGGGTAGCATAACTGTTCCAAATGGGTCAATATGAGCCAGCGGATTCAGCGTAAGCCTTCCCATATATTTGGCTGTAGGGTCACCGAGCTTATAGGCCACCCATCCATGGGCAGATTCATGCACTGCTATGGCAAACATTACTATGGTAAATTTTAAAACGATCGATATAATCATGGATATACGTTATTTCACCTCAGACCCTATGGCAAGATCCTTATCTAATGTTACGATTGATAGAGAGTCTTCACTGGAAGCAGCTAAAATCATGCCATTAGACTCCACCCCTCTTATTGTCGCTGGGGCTAGATTTGTCACCACAACTACCAATTTCCCAACAAGCTCATCTGAGGTGTAGTGGCCGCGAATTCCAGCTACCATCTGTCTTGTCTCAGTTCCAAGATCAACATTTACAACATAGAGCCTGTCCGCGTCCGGATGCTCCTTGCAATCTAGGATTTTTGCTGTTTTGAGCTCAATCTTCCTAAAATCGTCATAAGAAACCATGCATAACTCCTTTATACAGCTTTCAGCCCTCAGCTACCAGCTAACAGCTATTTTTAGCTATAATCCGATCACCAAGGGCTTCATGCTATTTATAACCTCAAGCTAGCAGTTTGAGGCTGGTTACTTCTCTTTCTTCTTCTTATCATCTTCAGCGGGCTTTGGCTGGGCACCCTCTGCAGGTGCAGCGCCCTCACCAGTCGCGGCTGCTGCTGCAGCCTCATCCTCGGCAGCCTTTGGCTTATCTTTCTTGAACTTGAGCTTTGTTACCTTTACCTTCGGCAACCCCAGCACAGAATCCTCTTCGGTCCATTTTTCTTCTTTTTTTAGATGAAGAACCTGATCAAGCCTCTTAAGAACACTCTTAACAATCTTGGATTTCCCACTCTTAAAACTCGGGTGAACTGACATTATTACCTCCTCCTTACATAGCAATCTGGATATAACCTTGAAAGCTTATCCTGCCCTTTGCGAGCTTTCTGCTTCTCTTTAAACTCACCAACGCAAACAGTGAAATATTTTCCGCTCTCTCGCACAAACGCCTTATGCCCATCCTCTTTAAGCGCGCTTGCGGCATTTGCAGCGGTCTCCTCTTTTAAATAAGATGCGAGCTGTATTGTATAAAGAGTTGTAACGCGCTTCTCCTTAAGCTTCGGAGCAGACTTAAGAGGTTCGGTCTTTTCCGTCATCAGGGGCGCTGCATCAACCTTATTTGTGCGCGCAGCATCTTTTTCTATAGCTGCGTCTGATTTCTTGACCTCTACCTCGACCTTAAATTTACGCTTTTTTCTTTCAACCCGCTTTCCGCGCTCAACTCCGGCGGAGAATATTATCATACCAAGTATTATCAGCGCTATAACACCTATGATTATATGCTCGATTGAAAAAGTTGCTGTATTCTTCTGGCTAGACGCAAATATAGCCTTAGGCTGCTTTCTCTTCTGTTTATGAGCAAACTCCTCAAATAGTTCTTTTTGAACCAGCCTCTTCTCATCCATAAACAGTCCTTATCCCTTGTTTAAGAGAGAATATTATATCATAAAATAGATATATTGCAAGAAAAATGAGTATATAAAAAAATCTGTAATTTTTGTGATCGTCCCCGCGTCACTCCGTAGGCGGAAAGCGGGAATCTAGAAAAAGTGTACTCTACTGTATTCGGAATACAAAATACGAACAATACATTTTGTTTAGACTGTTGCGCTACATGCCACAACCTACAACCTACTACCCAGAAATAAACCCCCTCATAGGTTCTAACCCTTGACACCCCTTTATTTATGTGGCAAAATTAATAAGCAGGCTAAGCAAGGAGAATGTATGCGTAATTCCCAAAAGGGAGCGACATTTGTAGAGCTTTTAATTGTTGTTATAATTGCTGTAGCTGCCTTTGGATTGGCGTTAGTAGGGCTATTAAGGCTTGCTGTAGTAAGTACAAATCAGACTGTTGAGTTCTCTAACATGCAAAATGAAGCAAGCATTATTATGCGCATGATAACTAATGATGTGCGGAGGTCGACCTCTGTGGCATTAATCGATCCAACAAGCGAGCAGACGGACCATATGCGTCTACACCTAAACCAGGTGGCACCCAATAAGATAGAATTCCAAACAGATGCAAGCGACAATCTGCTTTACACTGACGTTAATGACACCACTTCAATATTGGCTGAAGATATCACGTATTTTAATATAGAAGGCATTGACCAAATCCTAGGCGATCATTACAAAACTATTAGGCTAACGCTAACAAAAACTTCAAACAAAACTAATGCCTCACCAAGAAATTTTACATTGACAACATCTGCAGCAGTCAGAGTACCTGGCATTATAGCTTCAAAACCGGTATTAAATCTTACTAGATATCAGGCAGGCCAGAGTAACTGTTTCTTCAATGAGATAGTGCCTGCGGTCAATGCTAGCAGCAGTGGCGATAATATTCTCGTTTCCAAGGGTACGTATGACGAAAATGTCAGACTAACTAGTAATCTTTCTGTTTTAGGGGGGTACGATACTGGTTTTACGAATGTATTGAAAGACTCTACATATAATCCGTCAAATTATGGGTCACCAATAGCTGATCCTTACCGTGATACATCAGCTAATGAAACTATAGTCGACGGTGGCGGCAAGAACAAGGTATTTGACTGCGCAGGATCTGGTCCTATAAGAATAGATGGATTTACCATAACAAATGGCAAGGCTCAGAGAGGTGGCGGCATATACTGTATAGGACTTGGCACTCTTGAGATAACAATATCTAACAACATAATAGCTGGAAACACATGTGACGGGCCCATTAACATGGGTGGCGGGATATGGTCTAGTGGCCCTACTATGGCTATCGAAAATAATCAAATTGTTAATAATCTTGCTTTATCCGGAGGGGCAGAGGGGATTTACTGCACAACTACCTCTGCAACAATCTCTATTTCCGGCAATAGTATATCTGGTCATACAGGTAGTGGGATAATTACGATAGGTGGAAATATTGTAATCAATAATCATAATATCATATCTAATAATACTACCGCATATCCAGGAGGGGGTATTCGCTGTAGCGGTGCAATAAGTGCTCATATTAGCAATAATGTAATTGCGCACAATACAGCTAATGGCGGAGGTGGGGGTGGAATTTATTCATTAAGCAACTCATCCATTACTATTTCAGATAATACGATAGCGGCTAATACATGTTTAAATGACGGCGGTGGTATATGCTCTTATCAGTCACAAACCAATATTTCGGGTAATGTAATAAGCGGAAATACTGCAACCTCTGGCAGTGGTGGTGGAATTTCTTATGGCACTAACAACACTGACCACTATCTTAATGCTACCAACAACATAATAACCCAGAATAAATCCGTTACTGGGGGTGGCATAGAGGGAGGAAATCCAAATGGTGAATTGGATATCATTTCAAACAATACAATAATAGGCAATATTGCTCGAGTCGGGGGTGGAGTGTATTACTGGTGGCCTAATGGACCTTTTTCATATAACCTTGTGGCTGGAAACTATGCAGAACTTTCTGGAGGAGTTAGCGGATATGGTGGGGGATTTTTCTTCACTGCTGGCGGTCCGTCCGCTTCTCCTGTCCTTAATAACAATACAATAATCAGAAACACAGCCAATGTAGAAGGCGGGGGCATTGTCGCTGGTAGTTCTGCTTTTATTGCTGTAAAAAATAATCTTATTTGGAATAACATCGTACCAAATAATAAACAAATAGCTGGTGGCTTTTCAACAGTTTCATATTCTGATATAGAGATGCAGAGCGGTACCTTTGCTGGCACAGAAAATATAAACTCTGACCCGGTGTTTACAGGAAACCCGTTAAGCAGCGGGCAGTGGAGCAGTGCGCCAACGTATAATACCAACACATATCAAACCACATTAACAGATTCATCTAGCCCATGGGCTGCTGCCGTTTTAGCTGATCTTACTATTAATCCAAATACAGGCCAACCTCTACTTTGTGTTATAGCAGATAATACCGCAGATACTGTAGTCGTGTGGGGGGATATCACAAATATTGTCTCTTCAGGTGATAGCTATGAGATCTTCGACTATCACCTAAAGGATAATACATCACCCTGTTTCAATACCGGTGATCCTGATACAGATGGCGACGGTATACGATTCGATGATCCGGCAACGCCCGATACCGACGACCAGGATCCAGACGGCACACAAAAAGATATGGGCGCGTACTATTTTCACCAGTAGTTCTTGATTCCGCTCTATATGACCTTTACTAAATAGGAGACATTTCTGTCTTCTTCAACGCCCTGTCGAGAAGAAAATGTCGCCTATTTCTTTGGATTCCCGCCCTTCGACGCATTCGCCCCTTTGGGGCTCATTTGCTCAGGACTCGCGGAGTTTACCCTGAACCCGAACAAAGTGAGTGGTTCAGGGGTCGCTTTCGTCTTGCGAATACTTGCTTTCGCGGGTGCGGGAATGACAGAAAAAATGTCACCTACGTTAGTGCTTTTAGGTAAAGAGTTTCTTTTGCGCGACGAGGCACCTCAGGGATTTTTCGGCACTACTAAGATAAAGCGAAATGTGTAATCTAAGCAGGGCTTTTTTGTTGTGAGCGGGCATGGTTTCCCAAGCCAAAGGCTTGGGAAGAGCGAGCAACAAAAATAGAGCCAAAAAACCTCGCTGGGGTTTTTTGAGCGTCCCTGTGAAGATTACACATTGAGCTTGTAAGTACGAAAGGACGGCGAAAAATACCAGTGCCAAGCGTGCAAAAAAACTCGCTCAATACGAATACGTTCAAAACAAGTTCTTAGCCTTGACACTCTCTTGATTATATGGCATAGTTAAATGGTAAGCTAATATAAGGTGATACGATGTTAAAATCCCAAAGGGGCGCGACATTTATTGAGCTTTTGATTGTTGTTATAATCGCGGTCGCTGCATTTGGATTGGCGTTAGTAGGACTATTAAAGCTTGCTGTAATAAGTACAAATCAGACTGTTGAGTTCTCCAATATGCAGAATGAGGCAAGCCTGATAATGCGAAAGCTTACAAGAGAGATACAAGAATCAAACTCCGTTACAATAGATCCAAGTAATACAGATTACATGAAATTAAACCGCTCCTCCCCTCCTTCCTCAGTTGAGTATGAGACCAATGCTAATGATAATCTGATATATACGGATGAGGTTGGTATTACATCTACTATAGCTGAAAATATTACCTTCTTTGATCTTTCAGGACAGCAAAAAATACATGGACAGGACTACAAAAGTGTGCGGATATCTTTAACCAAGACATCTCCTAAGCCCAAGGCCTCTCCGAAAGACTTTACGCTTACAACATCAGCTTATTGCAGGCCTCCTTCGATATCTTCAACACCTGTTATGCTATACAGAGCGCCTGGCAATATTATAGACTATTTTTCCACCATACAAGAGGCCATAGATGACAACAAGGCCAAATCGGGAGACCACGTCCTTGTCTCCCGAGGTACATACACAGAGAATATCACAATGGAAGACGGTATCTCCATCTGGGGAGGTTATCCAGCTGGTTTTCCTGGGGTTGAGGAGGGCGGCACATATGACCCAACAAACTATGACTTTCCTAATGACCCTGACCCTTCGGGTGGCACTTATAATGACGGAGATCCTACAAAACTAGATGATGACCCTTGTCGTGATAACGTTGCTAATGAGACTATAATAGATGGTGGAAAAATAGTCTATAATATTGCCAGGCGCTCTGTATAGCATAACAGGTGTTGAAGATATCGAAGGAGGCCTGCAATAAGCTGATGTTGTAAGCGTAAAGTCTTTCGGAGAGGCCTTGGGCTTAGGAGATGTCTTGGTTAAAGATATCCGCACACTTTTGTAGTCCTGTCCATGTATTTTTTGCTGTCCTGAAAGATCAAAGAAGGTAATATTTTCAGCTATAGTAGATGTAATACCAACCTCATCCGTATATATCAGATTATCATTAGCATTGGTCTCATACTCAACTGAGGAAGGAGGGGAGGAGCGGTTTAATTTCATGTAATCTGTATTACTTGGATCTATTGTAACGGAGTTTGATTCTTGTATCTCTCTTGTAAGCTTTCGCATTATCAGGCTTGCCTCATTCTGCATATTGGAGAACTCAACAGTCTGATTTGTACTTATTACAGCAAGCTTTAATAGTCCTACTAACGCCAATCCAAATGCAGCGACCGCGATTATAACAACAATCAAAAGCTCAATAAATGTCGCGCCCCTTTGGGATTTTAACATCGTATCACCTTATATTAGCTTACCATTTAACTATGCCATATAATCAAGAGAGTGTCAAGGCTAAGAACTTGTTTTGAACGTATTCGTATTGAGCGAGTTTTTTTGCACGCTTGGCACTGGTATTTTTCGCCGTCCTTTCGTACTTACAAGCTCAATGTGTAATCTTCACAGGGACGCTCAAAAAACCCCAGCGAGGTTTTTTGGCTCTATTTTTGTTGCTCGCTCTTCCCAAGCCTTTGGCTTGGGAAACCATGCCCGCTCACAACAAAAAAGCCCTGCTTAGATTACACATTTCGCTTTATCTTAGTAGTGCCGAAAAATCCCTGAGGTGCCTCGTCGCGCAAAAGAAACTCTTTACCTAAAAGCACTAACGTAGGTGACATTTTTTCTGTCATTCCCGCACCCGCGAAAGCAAGTATTCGCAAGACGAAAGCGACCCCTGAACCACTCACTTTGTTCGGGTTCAGGGTAAACTCCGCGAGTCCTGAGCAAATGAGCCCCAAAGGGGCGAATGCGTCGAAGGGCGGGAATCCAAAGAAATAGGCGACATTTTCTTCTCGACAGGGCGTTGAAGAAGACAGAAATGTCTCCTATTTAGTAAAGGTCATATAGAGCGGAATCAAGAACTACTGGTGAAAATAGTACGCGCCCATATCTTTTTGTGTGCCGTCTGGATCCTGGTCGTCGGTATCGGGCGTTGCCGGATCATCGAATCGTATACCGTCGCCATCTGTATCAGGATCACCGGTATTGAAACAGGGTGATGTATTATCCTTTAGGTGATAGTCGAAGATCTCATAGCTATCACCTGAAGAGACAATATTTGTGATATCCCCCCACACGACTACAGTATCTGCGGTATTATCTGCTATAACACAAAGTAGAGGTTGGCCTGTATTTGGATTAATAGTAAGATCAGCTAAAACGGCAGCAGCCCATGGGCTAGATGAATCTGTTAATGTGGTTTGATATGTGTTGGTATTATACGTTGGCGCACTGCTCCACTGCCCGCTGCTTAACGGGTTTCCTGTAAACACCGGGTCAGAGTTTATATTTTCTGTGCCAGCAAAGGTACCGCTCTGCATCTCTATATCAGAATATGAAACTGTTGAAAAGCCACCAGCTATTTGTTTATTATTTGGTACGATGTTATTCCAAATAAGATTATTTTTTACAGCAATAAAAGCAGAACTACCAGCGACAATGCCCCCGCCTTCTACATTGGCTGTGTTTCTGATTATTGTATTGTTATTAAGGACAGGAGAAGCGGACGGACCGCCAGCAGTGAAGAAAAATCCCCCACCATATCCGCTAACTCCTCCAGAAAGTTCTGCATAGTTTCCAGCCACAAGGTTATATGAAAAAGGTCCATTAGGCCACCAGTAATACACTCCACCCCCGACTCGAGCAATATTGCCTATTATTGTATTGTTTGAAATGATATCCAATTCACCATTTGGATTTCCTCCCTCTATGCCACCCCCAGTAACGGATTTATTCTGGGTTATTATGTTGTTGGTAGCATTAAGATAGTGGTCAGTGTTGTTAGTGCCATAAGAAATTCCACCACCACTGCCAGAGGTTGCAGTATTTCCGCTTATTACATTACCCGAAATATTGGTTTGTGACTGATAAGAGCATATACCACCGCCGTCATTTAAACATGTATTAGCCGCTATCGTATTATCTGAAATAGTAATGGATGAGTTGCTTAATGAATAAATTCCACCCCCACCTCCGCCATTAGCTGTATTGTGCGCAATTACATTATTGCTAATATGAGCACTTATTGCACCGCTACAGCGAATACCCCCTCCTGGATATGCGGTAGTATTATTAGATATGATATTATGATTATTGATTACAATATTTCCACCTATCGTAATTATCCCACTACCTGTATGACCAGATATACTATTGCCGGAAATAGAGATTGTTGCAGAGGTAGTTGTGCAGTAAATCCCCTCTGCCCCTCCGGATAAAGCAAGATTATTAACAATTTGATTATTTTCGATAGCCATAGTAGGGCCACTAGACCATATCCCGCCACCCATGTTAATGGGCCCGTCACATGTGTTTCCAGCTATTATGTTGTTAGATATTGTTATCTCAAGAGTGCCAAGTCCTATACAGTATATGCCGCCACCTCTCTGAGCCTTGCCATTTGTTATGGTAAATCCATCTATTCTTATAGGACCAGATCCTGCGCAGTCAAATACCTTGTTCTTGCCGCCACCGTCGACTATAGTTTCATTAGCTGATGTATCACGGTAAGGATCAGCTATTGGTGACCCATAATTTGACGGATTATATGTAGAGTCTTTCAATACATTCGTAAAACCAGTATCGTACCCCCCTAAAACAGAAAGATTACTAGTTAGTCTGACATTTTCGTCATACGTACCCTTGGAAACGAGAATATTATCGCCACTGCTGCTAGCATTGACCGCAGGCACTATCTCATTGAAGAAACAGTTACTCTGGCCTGCCTGATATCTAGTAAGATTTAATACCGGTTTTGAAGCTATAATGCCAGGTACTCTGACTGCTGCAGATGTTGTCAATGTAAAATTTCTTGGTGAGGCATTAGTTTTGTTTGAAGTTTTTGTTAGCGTTAGCCTAATAGTTTTGTAATGATCGCCTAGGATTTGGTCAATGCCTTCTATATTAAAATACGTGATATCTTCAGCCAATATTGAAGTGGTGTCATTAACGTCAGTGTAAAGCAGATTGTCGCTTGCATCTGTTTGGAATTCTATCTTATTGGGTGCCACCTGGTTTAGGTGTAGACGCATATGGTCCGTCTGCTCGCTTGTTGGATCGATTAATGCCACAGAGGTCGACCTCCGCACATCATTAGTTATCATGCGCATAATAATGCTTGCTTCATTTTGCATGTTAGAGAACTCAACAGTCTGATTTGTACTTACTACAGCAAGCCTTAATAGCCCTACTAACGCCAATCCAAAGGCAGCTACAGCAATTATAACAACAATTAAAAGCTCTACAAATGTCGCTCCCTTTTGGGAATTACGCATACATTCTCCTTGCTTAGCCTGCTTATTAATTTTGCCACATAAATAAAGGGGTGTCAAGGGTTAGAACCTATGAGGGGGTTTATTTCTGGGTAGTAGGTTGTAGGTTGTGGCATGTAGCGCAACAGTCTAAACAAAATGTATTGTTCGTATTTTGTATTCCGAATACAGTAGAGTACACTTTTTCTAGATTCCCGCTTTCCGCCTACGGAGTGACGCGGGGACGATCACAAAAATTACAGATTTTTTTATATACTCATTTTTCTTGCAATATATCTATTTTATGATATAATATTCTCTCTTAAACAAGGGATAAGGACTGTTTATGGATGAGAAGAGGCTGGTTCAAAAAGAACTATTTGAGGAGTTTGCTCATAAACAGAAGAGAAAGCAGCCTAAGGCTATATTTGCGTCTAGCCAGAAGAATACAGCAACTTTTTCAATCGAGCATATAATCATAGGTGTTATAGCGCTGATAATACTTGGTATGATAATATTCTCCGCCGGAGTTGAGCGCGGAAAGCGGGTTGAAAGAAAAAAGCGTAAATTTAAGGTCGAGGTAGAGGTCAAGAAATCAGACGCAGCTATAGAAAAAGATGCTGCGCGCACAAATAAGGTTGATGCAGCGCCCCTGATGACGGAAAAGACCGAACCTCTTAAGTCTGCTCCGAAGCTTAAGGAGAAGCGCGTTACAACTCTTTATACAATACAGCTCGCATCTTATTTAAAAGAGGAGACCGCTGCAAATGCCGCAAGCGCGCTTAAAGAGGATGGGCATAAGGCGTTTGTGCGAGAGAGCGGAAAATATTTCACTGTTTGCGTTGGTGAGTTTAAAGAGAAGCAGAAAGCTCGCAAAGGGCAGGATAAGCTTTCAAGGTTATATCCAGATTGCTATGTAAGGAGGAGGTAATAATGTCAGTTCACCCGAGTTTTAAGAGTGGGAAATCCAAGATTGTTAAGAGTGTTCTTAAGAGGCTTGATCAGGTTCTTCATCTAAAAAAAGAAGAAAAATGGACCGAAGAGGATTCTGTGCTGGGGTTGCCGAAGGTAAAGGTAACAAAGCTCAAGTTCAAGAAAGATAAGCCAAAGGCTGCCGAGGATGAGGCTGCAGCAGCAGCCGCGACTGGTGAGGGCGCTGCACCTGCAGAGGGTGCCCAGCCAAAGCCCGCTGAAGATGATAAGAAGAAGAAAGAGAAGTAACCAGCCTCAAACTGCTAGCTTGAGGTTATAAATAGCATGAAGCCCTTGGTGATCGGATTATAGCTAAAAATAGCTGTTAGCTGGTAGCTGAGGGCTGAAAGCTGTATAAAGGAGTTATGCATGGTTTCTTATGACGATTTTAGGAAGATTGAGCTCAAAACAGCAAAAATCCTAGATTGCAAGGAGCATCCGGACGCGGACAGGCTCTATGTTGTAAATGTTGATCTTGGAACTGAGACAAGACAGATGGTAGCTGGAATTCGCGGCCACTACACCTCAGATGAGCTTGTTGGGAAATTGGTAGTTGTGGTGACAAATCTAGCCCCAGCGACAATAAGAGGGGTGGAGTCTAATGGCATGATTTTAGCTGCTTCCAGTGAAGACTCTCTATCAATCGTAACATTAGATAAGGATCTTGCCATAGGGTCTGAGGTGAAATAACGTATATCCATGATTATATCGATCGTTTTAAAATTTACCATAGTAATGTTTGCCATAGCAGTGCATGAATCTGCCCATGGATGGGTGGCCTATAAGCTCGGTGACCCTACAGCCAAATATATGGGAAGGCTTACGCTGAATCCGCTGGCTCATATTGACCCATTTGGAACAGTTATGCTACCCCTTATCCTGGTTATGTTGAGGTTGCCCCCATTTGGGTATGCGAAACCAGTACCTGTAAATTTCCTAAGCCTAAATAATCCAAAGAAGGATATGCTTTGGGTAGGGCTTGCCGGGCCAACTGCAAATGTGATATTTGCGCTATTATTAATTCTGATTCTGAAGGTACTTAACATACCATTGCTTAGCCTTCTCGGCAGAGGAATGGTCTTTGGCATTTTTATAAATATGCTGCTAGGCATCTTTAATCTTGTCCCGATACCTCCCCTAGATGGCTCTCGTATAGTTACCGCGCTTATCCCATATAAATATGCGCATCTGTATAACAAGATTCAACCCTTTGGTTTCATCATTGTGATTGCTCTTCTCTGGTCAGGAATGCTAGGGTTTATTATCGTTCCAATCTATATTGCCATTTCCAGGCTTCTTGGTATTCCGCCCTACATTTTGTTTGACATTCTTAGGTAATTCTCTTCAATATTTTCTCAAACCGAAATATTCCATAAGTCCATATAGTACAATTAATACAGAACAATGCCAAAGCATTGATGATACGGTTATGATACGGTTATGTCATAGTTCGACATGGTAAGAAATACCACTTATGCCATCCCTGTAAAAGTCGGGATTCGCAGAGATAGGCCAATTGATCTGACATTTTCAATAGAGCCTCAGCGAACCAAATGATACGGTTATGATACGGTTGTTTTTGTGTTAATCACTCTACGTCTATAGAGGTTAGAGCCCGGCCATGCATTTGAAAAATTTATAACGTCATTGCGGGCTTTGCGAAGCAAAGCGTGGCAATCTCAATATTTACACCTAGTTATAAGGACAGATTGCTTCGCCCCTTCGGGGCTCGCAACGACGATATTTATATACTCCAAAAAGTTACCGAATTATTGAGTTAGTACAACAGGTACCTGAAGGCAGGTGCCACTGGTGGGAAATTGAGTATAGGAATGAGAAGTAATCCAACTTGAGTAATCTAGTCAGTTATCAAATTGTGCGATCAGTGCGATCGGGTAATTTTATGTACTTAGTATTAGTAAAAACGACGCCCTATTTTTTTTCGAAAAAAGCGCCGCTTCTATTGACTATTTAGACAGCGGCAGGTATACTATATACATAGAACGCTATTATACGCAATGTATGGCAGGAGGAGTACATGCGTCTTTTTTTAGCCTACATAAAAAATACTTTAAAAAAGTCTGATAAAGTGGAATATAATCGCTCTAATTGTGTTATATATAGTAAAGGACGTTAATTTCATGGAAAACCCAAAACCTAAAGGACATGGCGTATTCTTCAGAGCTGTCGCATGGAGTGTTATTATTACATTCTCTTGGCAGCAGCTTGTCTATGCTGGGGTGGGTGACGTCCAAAGAAGGCAGCGCGAGCGCCTTTATGAGAGGCGCGGCTCTACTGCGATCGACTTCTTGCGCAAGGTAAAGCAGCAGCAGGAGTCGATAGAGCGCAGAATGCTTCTTGAGAAGAGCCGCAGATCAGTGGACAAGACCGTATTCGAAACCAAGACCAATATACAGGGTCATTTCTTTGCACAATATAATCAGATAGCATCCCTCCTAAGGCAGATCGATGTAGCCAGAAACCTCGCCTACCGCGCTAGCAAGACATACGTCCTTTTCCCGCCAGATGAAGATGGGATCCAGAAGAGAATGGAGTTCTACAGAGGCAATGTAATAGCTATCTGGAATGAGAGAGTTACTGAGGCTGGCAACGTATACTACCGCGATACATATGACATGCAATACCACCCTGACACAAACCTCCTAATAGAATATACCTCAAAGACTGTTGACGCCTATGGCGTTACCACAGAGATCCACTGGTATGGCGCTCAGTACACAGCTGACTCTAAATGGTATGCTGACGATGATACCAATGCCAGAAAGGCGCTCCTGGATTACAAAGTCGATGTAAAGGTCTACGGCGGTGCAGAGGATGAGATAATTGAGATAGAGGGTCTAACTCGTGAGATCAAGGAACATGAGTATTATGAGTCGGGTGAGTTTGCAGGCATGTTAAGCAGCTACACCGAAGAGGCCTATGATGAGAATGGGGTTCTTATAGAGAAGCGCTATGTCTCTATGATCGAGTATGACGAAGAGGGCAACCAAACAAGCTACTACCAGGTTATTACCAATGAGTATGATGAGATACAAGATGAGGGTTTTGTATATCTCGCAGATACCGGCATACAAGCTAGCGCTGTTAGTGTTGTTATTAAAAATCTTATATTTGGTGATAATGGAGAGCCTCATTCATTCACTGAGGAGTATAGGGATGAACATCTTACTGTTATACAGACAAGAGTACGCTCATCAATGGAATATTCGAATGGCGATCTCATAAGCTTTCATGAATTATTGTATAAGGGTGAGCTTGATCCTCTTAATAAAATAACTGCAAACATAATCTATGAAGGCAATTTTGAAGTTGATAGCGTAACGGTTGTCACCGATAATCCGGTTCGCAAAAACATGGTGGCAACACCTGGCGTTGGAGGGGTAATTGATGCTCAGGGAAGAGCGTTACAGATTACAATAAATGAGACAAGATTTATAAACGGAGATCTTGCTGGTGATACTTCCTTGATAACGAATCAGGATGGGTCAACCGATGTGGTTACCAGCATTTTTGATCAGAATGAAAATATCATAAGGCAAGAGAGAAGACGCACCTTTGCTGATGGGTCTATTCATATTACTATAATAGTGAATACCTTTGATTCGCGCGGTAATCTTACTGATAGCAACCGCACCACAACTAAGCATTACGTAAACGGAATAACCTCATCTGCTATCTATGAAACAGAGCGGCTCTATGATACTGCAAACAATCTTATATATCTGCGCCATCGCTCAACAAAGGACGATGATAGCTGGACTCAGAGAGAGTTAAGGAGAGAGTATACAGATGGCAACATAACGAGTGATATCAGTCAGCGCACGGAACATAATGGCCTAGCTGGCACAGATTATATTCTAAAGAATTTTACAATGTCGACAAGGGAGTATGATACATCTGCTGAGCCCAAGCTGATTTCAAGAAGGACTACAAGAATAAAAGAAGATGGCTCGGTTGATGACTATTTTTACACCTACGTCTATGATGACAGCGATTCTCTGATTGACAGAATAACTGTAAGGAATAGCTATAAACAGTCAAGCCAATTGATCGATCATCTAGACGCTAGCGCTAGCAGTCTTCTCCCCTCCAATTTTAGCTTCATTATCCAGGTGGAAGGCGAGTCTGTTAGATATATCCCTACTCTTCGTAATGCGATTGCAGCAGGTACACATGGAAACCCCTTCGACACGACTACACTGAATCGCAGAGTATTGATCTATGAAGGGGAAGGTGATGCGAAAAGAATTAAAACCATAGTAACTGTCAAGGTCGAAGATGATGGCTCGGCAACAAGGAGAGTTACAGATAATATATTTGATGATGAAGATAGGCTCCTGGATCGCGTAACTGTCACCAATATGTACAAGAAACTCAGTGATGCTGCGCGAGATACGCTAATAGCAGAATTAAGCAAAAAATCAGGAGCTGACAGAAAGGTGAATACAGCTGATGACGGGGATGACCCTGTTTATATACTTGCCGAGTTATATGTGAATGATACCAACAGAACATATGGCGCGCCAGATGGTAAGACCTTATCACGAACTATCCGTATCTATGATACAGATGGCAAGCTCACAACAAGTGTAACTGTTAAGGTCGATGATGACGGTTCAGCATCGAGGAGAGTCGTAACCAATGTCTTTGACGCTGACGAGAGGCTGGTCGACCGCATAACCGTTACTCAAAAATACAAGAAAGTCGATGATGCCGCGCGAGATGCCCTTATAGGCTATTTAGATCACATCTCAGATTATCCAACGGATGCCAGCGCTCGTATGATCATCGGCACAATCGAGCTTGCGCAAGGGTATATTGACTATGTTTCTGATGAGGATGCGGATGGCGCGGAATTTGGGGATAAGGACGGCTTGAGCTTATCGCGAAGTATTCGCATATATGATGAAGCTGGTAAACTTGCAAAAAACGTAAATGTCAAAGTCAATGATGATGGCTCAGCAACAAGGACGGTTACAGATAATGTCTTTGATGACCAAGAGCGGCTGATAGACCGAATAACCGTTACTCATAAGTATAAGAAATTCAGCGATATAACCAATGAAGCAGGTACAGTAATAACAACAACCCAACAGCAGGCAGATGCGCTTATAGCGTACTTAAGCGTAGAATCGACTACAGCCGGGATTGTCAATGGTAGTTCGGCCGCGAATTACGTGGATGATGCTATCACCCCTGCAGCCGCAGCGGTATATGGCGACTCAGATGGCAAGACCTTATCGCGAAGCATACGTACGTATGAGACATTGACTATCGATGGTGAGCAAGTGGAAAAACTCACATTAATGGTAACAGTGCGAGTAAATGATGACGGTTCAGCAACAAGAACAGTTGTGAAGAATGTCTTTGATTTAGAAGAGAGGCTTGTTGACCGCATAACCGTTACCCATAAGTACGATAAATTCAGCGATATATCGGGCCAAACTGCTCAACAGCAGACAAATGCGCTTATAGCGTACTTAAGCGTAGAATCGACTACAGCCGGTACTGTCAATGGTAGTTCGGCTGCCAATTACGTGGATGACGCTATCACCCCTGCAGCTGCAGCCGTATATGGCGAGTCAGATGGCAAGACCTTATCGCGAAGTATACGCATCTATGATGCTGCCGGTAAGCTTGCGACAAGTGTAACTGTCAAGGTAAATGATGATGGTTCAGCCACAAGAACGGTTGTAGATAATGTCTTTGATGTCCAAGAGCGGCTCATCGATCGCATAATCGTTACTCATAAATACAAGAAGGATGATGCCAAACGGGACACCCTTATAGCTTACCTGGATGATCTATCAAAGTACTCGCGAGATACTAGTCTTCATGGCGCTATCATAGGCACAAAAGCTAAAGCATTAGAGTACATAACCTCCTACTTTACTGTTGAGGGAGAATTTGGCGCTAAAGAAGGCGTAAGTTTATCACGCGCTATACGCAAATATGATACAGCTGGTAAGCTTGTAAAAATCGTAAATGTCAAGGTTGATGATGATGGCTCAGCAACAAGGACGATTACGGATAATGCCTACGACGATAGAGATCACCTGGTAGATAGAACAAGAACAGAGTACAAGTACAAAGAGATCATTAGTGATACCCAGAAAAATAACCTGATAACACATTTAAGCGTAAAGTCAGATCCCTCCAGGATGGTAGGGGCGGTTCTCGCAGAAGCATATGTAAATGATTCTTATGCCGCATATGGAGCTCATGATACGCGTAAGGTGAGCGAAACAATACGGGCATATAATAATATAGACCAGCTGACATATACCCGTACAGAGAATACCACATCTGCATATCGAGATGACAACACCACCACCTATGCCATCTCATATGATTATACCGCATCTACAAGAGTATATTTTGCTAATGGTAAATTAGAGCGCAGATTAAATACCAGTGAAAAGAAGGACGGCTCCATCACACAGAAAGAGGCGCTTTATTTCGATTCAGGCACCAGAGACAGGGAAACCACAGAGGAGATCAATGCCGACGGAACCAGATCGCTCATTGAAAAGACTTACGCGCACAATGGTGATGGTAAGCGCACAGGCATAATTACTACTACCACCGAGTGGGACGTTTCAGGCGGAATTAAATCAAAGACAACGGAGACGGATGAGTATCTGTATAATAGTGATGACAAGCTCATTCTTCAGTTAAAGATATACAACGAGTGGGATACCAGCGCAGATCCTCCGACAACACTGAAGGTGATAAATTCAAACCCGCAGACCGTCAATTATAACTTAAATGGAACAGATGTGAGCAGAACAGAAAGTATCAATGAAATATTCGTATCAATACAGGTTCGTTCATATTATGCGACTGATACAGACCAGATAGAATCTTCATACTCGAAGAGGTTTGAGAAGATAGGAAACTTATATTCGCCTGAGAGATATGTGAAAACAGAGAGGGAGTATAACGCGGAGGGAAAGATCACAAGATCGGTAACATATGATCAAGATGAAGATGGCTCATTAAGAACAGTGATTGCATATACCTATGATGCATCGGAGAATCGCGACAGCGTTACTACCACAAAGACGAAGACAGATAATTTGACAGCAACTACCTCGACAGTAACAACTGTGAAAAACTACGATGATGATAACAGGGTTACTACCGAGACAGCAGATTACAGCAAACCTGTAAATGCAGATGGGGTGCGCTATACAGAAACAAAATATACCTATGATGATACACTGATAGCGAGTAAGGAGGTAAGCTATTATACGGATAATACCAAGGCCACCTTACTTTACACAGATGAGACATATAATGGTTACGATGACGATGATAAGCTCAGTTCTTTTAACACTACACGCTATCAGGTAGGTCAGGATGATTTAGAGGTGGGTTATATGCGCAAGATTGAGGATATTACTATTAACTCTGAAACCTATAGCTCTAGCGTCCAGAAGATGACTAATATTGACGGAAGTGTTGAATTTTCTATCCGTATAATGAATGAGGATAATAGAACACTCTATGCTCAGCGTCTAGGCGTTCCACCAGTGGATCCGGAAAATCCGAATCCTTTGCCGGAATATGATTTTTCACAGGTAGGTGTATTTGATGATCAAGGCCACTTATTTGTTATGAATCTTGCTGTTGATCGAGCATTTATTGATCAACTCGATCAGTATATAGCTACTCAGAATGAAGCCCAGGTTAAGACCGCCATCACTAGCGCGGCCTCATATGATGCGGCCTCATATAATGGCACCCCTATAGTCAATACAGAAAAGGATGAGGGCGACACCCAAGGCTATGAGCTCGCGAAGCAGAGATCTAAAGATGAAGATAAGAATATATATACTATACAAGAGGTTAGATATGATAAGAATGGAAAGGTTGTATTCCAGCAGACTTCAGAGCAAGATATAGACACAGGATTGGAGACAGTACAGAGTCGCACTGAAACCACATATTATGATACTGGGGATGAGGGAATCCAAAATTCAACAGCAAAAGAGAGAAAGACCAAGGTAGAGGATGGTCAAGTTGTAGAATATGTCGAAGAAGTTTACAGCGAATTTACTGAAAGAGGCGACATTACCTCATCTGTTATAACTACCTATGCCAGCGACGCGTTTACTATACTTGAGATCAAGACCATAGCTTATCGCGAGGACGGAAAGGTCATTAGCGTTGTAATAGAGGCATATGATACTCCAACTGGCGCCTGGACTATTACCGAGTCAGGCACGGTTGAAATTGGGGATAACGAGTATTTTGTTATCAGGAACGAAGATGGAGGAATAGATGGCTTTACAGACATTAACAGCGATGCGGTCGGTCAGCCTACTGGCGGCGATGATAACATTATTGAACCAAATGAGGATGGGTCATATCAGGCTGATACAGTCATGCTTGGGGGCAGGGAATATATTGTCTATTATGACCGATACAATGACGAGGACGAAGATGGCGCTGCTACGCTTATCGAAGCCAATTATGATACTTCAGACCTATTCTACAGCCCTAAGTCGATAGCAATAAGATTTGATCAAGACGAGGTTGAAGCTCTCGATCTCGATGAAGAGATACTGATTTATCAGATTGTAAGAACAGGTACTGATGTATCTGGGTTTAAAGGAGTAACTCTTTCAGATGAGATCACTATAGAAATTGGTCAGCTTCCGATCGAAGAAGTCACGCTTGCTGGCGTGCGTTTTCTGGCGGAGTATAACGAAGGAAAAACCGAAGTCACACTCAAGGCTATGGATGGATCCATGTCTGATATTCTTGTAACCAACTCAGATGAGCAAATCGACATCGTAGTAGGGGGCAATACGTACGAGTATATGGTCAGAACTGAAGGCAGCGTAGAGGGGCTGCAAATTGTAGGTTTTGATGGTATCAGCTACGGTGCTGAGATCGATCCATTGCAAATTCCCCAAACCGAAGGAACCGTTGAATTAAATGGAATAAACTTTACTGTAACAGGCTGGGGTACTTCATCCGTGATACTAACATCCACCTCTCTACTGCCCATACACGTCGATGGGAATGATCCAGATCAGACCGAGATAACTGTCGAATCCCAGAGATTCGCGATTGTAAAAGGACCAGGCAACAGAATTGATGGGTTTAGACCCATTACTGAACAGGATATCAATTTTGGCCCAGGCGCAATACAGGTCACTGAAATCACATTAGGCGGCCTCACATACCTAATTGATTATGACGATGATCCATCCACTGACGCGCGTGTTGTGATACTTACAATCAAGGACTCATCCAGGATTGGTGATGAGGATATAGACACTGTTATTGAAATTGAGGTCGAAGCCGATGATATAGAGATTACCACAGATTTTACTGGAAGCCCACAGACCTATTTTTATGACATAGTGTGGAATGGCGACATTATTTCAAGCTTCATCGGCACTACTTTTGACAATGAGATCCTTCCTGAGGATAGAGAAGCGCAAAAGACCACAGTCACCTTAAATGATATCAAGTGGATCGTATACTATGATGATGATTCCCGCCAAAAGGCTACCTTGGTTGAAGCTGATCCTGCTGATTATAACGATCCGCGCTTCGTAAGAGTTGATAATGCCGATGTATTAAGGATTGATGTTGCTGGCAAGGACTTCTGGGTTACAAGAACAGACGATGACGCTATAGAAAGCTTTGCTGAGATTGAATTTGGTCCAGAAGAAATACATTTCAGGACAAACACTAGACAGGAAACTACTGTCAGGCTGAATACACCTCCAAGCGCCGGTGCCAAAGACTTCATAATTGTGTTTGATGATGATCAGAAGGGTTTTTATCTGTACGAAAAACACCCTTGGCCTATCGACAACGTCCTTATAATAAGCGCAAGCGTTGATGATTCTGAATTTCATTTCGGAGAAGGTGACACTGCAATATATTACAAGATTGAAAGAGATGCGAACAGAGTTGTTACAGGTTTTAAGAGAATAACAACTCATAGCCCGCAATCACCAACCCAGGAGACATTCACAAGATATAGAATAAACTTAGCTGGCGAGGAATTTGATGTCTATCAGCTCGACCAGTATAACAGAACTATGATACTGGTACAGAGTAACCCTGTTACTGGCGAACCGGTTGTGCATAATATCGCTAATGGTCAGATTGGTTTGGAGATCTACCTTGGCGCAACTCAACCTCATGTTTACTATATATTCAGGTCAGATGGAACAGAAGAAGGTAGAGAATCAGGCGAAATAACAGGCTTTGGCCTAATGGGAGATGTGGCAGCGCCTGCTACTGATACAATCACTATCCAGAATCAGGATGTCTTTGTTCTTGAGACATCGACTGGTACAAGGACATATATGATAGATCCTGATACTCTTACGGCTAGGGGTAATTCAATAACTATTATTTCACCTGTAACCGGTGAATCAAAAACGATAACCAACCAAAGTCGTCTTTGGGAAATAGATGGCGAGGAGTACCTGCTTACAACTGATGGCGGGGAAGATCTTGATGGTGATGGCTGGACAAATGAGATAGTTAGCCTGAGTAGGCTTTCACCGGAACACGAGTTTACAACAGGTATTTTCACAGCCACCGGAGTTGATGTGATTGATCTGAAAACAAACAGTTATATGCTTGCTCACGAGTATTTTCATAATGGAGAGTTGTTTGATCTTCCCCCTGACCAGATGCATCTTATATCACCAGTGACTGGCTTTGATATAGAAATAGAAGCTTTGGATCATTATAAAACAATAGATGGTGATTTATACAAGGTCATAAGAAATGAGTCAACTGGAGCGATTGAAGGCCTAGCCCTTGTCGGGGATGAGCAGACAGCTACGATAGGAAGTTTCTCAGCTTCAAATGTAGAAGTATTAAATCTTGCCTCCGGATCATACATGGTGGTTGAGACCTCCAGTGCTGGTGGATATGTGAGATTAATGGGTCCAAACGGCTTGGTGGCAGTATCATCTCATCAAGAAAGAAGTGTCGAGATTGACGGAACATGGTACTGGCTAAGAACGGACGGTTCTTATGCGGTTACTGGTTTTTCAGTGATGACAGACCCGGTCTCCCCTGTGTTTGCCACACCACCTATGCCTCCCGGACAAGATCCGCAAGGAGAGTTATCGTTAGGCGGGCATGTCTATACAATAGTACGGGACAGACGTGATGAATGGCATGTAGTGTCACATGACTCAGGTGAAATAGTCACATTGGATGATTCATATCATAGGTCTGTTAGCATAGATGGCCAAGTACTTTTCGCTCATATATCAGATGCCTATGGCGGCACGATTACCGGCATTTCTGTTGTAAGTGATACAGTGATTAGCCAGGAAGCAGGCTCGTTTAGTACCACAAGCGCCCCTGTGATATACGGTGCTGGTGGCGCGGCATACCTTTATTATGACTCATTCCTTAGTTACAATCCAGATCGGGTAATCACATCTTCTTCTGGTACCCAAGTGGAGTTGTCGGGCTTTGGAGAATTCGAAATTGATGGTGAGAGATTTAGGGTAGCATCGGACTATGATGTTAGTCTAATTGGTCAGAATAGAGCTTCGCATTTTGGCAGTTACATGACCTCATCCAATGCGCCTATAATAACTATTGGTTCAAAGACATATTTGGACATAGGTCGAAATCGTCGCCAAGCATCTGAAGTGTTGATGAATTCTTCAGGTGATATATTCCTTGTGCAACCACTTATAGTAAATGGAAAATACCAAGCTATTATTGAGGGAGTACCATTATTGACTTGTTCATATGGTGGAAACGTAACAGGTTACTCTACTATATATGATGCTTCAACTACATCCACGGGCACATTTACGCATACCAGTGACAAGGTGGTCAGCATTAATGGAAACAGGTATTTGTTCTCTAATGGAAATACGTTTTTATCTGGTGACGATGTATTCTATTCCTCGACAGGGTCAAAGGCAGGTTGTAGCGGCCAACTGGTCAATATTGATGGAGTTAATATGTTGGTCGAGACTCGTGGAATTTCATGGGTCCGCACACTGGAATCACTCACACTTCTAGGCGCGGAACAGGCCAAGCAAGACTATGAGGTGACTGCAGATGTAGTAAGGCTAAGCGGTGTTGATTATATCCTTGATTATGATGATGATATTGCTCGCACAGGGTTTACTCTTGTTGAAAAGGATCCTTCAGATCCCGCGAGTCCAAGAGAAATTCGTATTGAAGCTGGTCAGACCCGCGACTATGAAAATCTCTTAAACATAAAAAGAGATGATTATGGAGCTGTTGAATCAATTGAAAGATTATCAATGGGATCGTTAAAAAGCCCTAATGCCAGTACTGTGACAATTCAAGAGTGTCAGCTTGCAGACAGGGCATTCCGGGTTACTCCCCATAGCTCCAACAGCCAAGGCATAACAAGGGCACTGTTATTTTGGATCAATCCAGATGATCCTATAAATGATTATGAAGTCGAATATGTGGACTATGATGTTAACACGCTTACGCTTGATCTTATCAATACCGACACAGGTGAGGACGAGCGGCGCATGTATGATATATTGCGTACGGCCACCTATGCGATTGTAAATCTGCGCGAGATGACTCTCCTGGATCCCGAGACACCCGCTACAGAGGATTTAAGTATATTCGGTATCCAATTAGCTGGCAGAGAGTTCAAGGCTATTTATAACGATGCGCAGACCGAGCTGACTCTTATAGATGTTAATCCAGAGGACCCCTTAAACCCCTATACAATAATAATAAATGATGATCCTACTCATGAGCATTACAGATACATTGA
>JBHPDT010000012.1:0-32373 GCA_042577545.1 Candidatus Omnitrophota bacterium
ACGAATAGGAAGAATTTGTTGGTGACGAGGGGCACAGTCACAAAACAAAGCTTCTCTCTAGCATACTACGAATAGGAGCAATTTCAGCGACGAGGGGTACCCTTTTACGCCAAGTAATTTGCGTGCTTGGCTTCGCTGGATTTCAAAAGGCACCGCACAGCCAGTAGTTGGATGAGAACCGAGAAGTGGAATGTCTATCCAAGCTCGGACCTTGAGCACAACCGATCGTGCTCAGGGTCCGAGCTTGACTGATTTTTCTTGTATTAATAAGCAATTGTGGTATAATCTTATTTCATTATGACAGAAGAAATTAATATATCAGAAGAATTAGAAAAGCTACTTAAGGTCCAGGCTCTCGACAGTGAGATCTATAAGCTCAGTGCTGAGAAGGATGATAAGCCAGGTGAGATTAAGGAACTTCAGGATTCGCTTGAGCATGAGACAGCGGATATGAAGGCTGCGGAAGATAACCTTCAATCGCTTCAGCTAAAGCATAAAGAGAAAGAGGGAGATCTTAAGGTCAAGGAAGAACAGATAAACAAACTTCAAGGCCAGCTCTATCAGATAAAGACCAACAAGGAATATACTGCTATGCTTCATGAGATAGATGGCCATAAGGCCGATAATTCCCTCCTAGAAGAGGATATACTTAAGCTCATGGATGAGATCGATAAGGCTCAAGCCGATGTCGCCCAAGAGAAGAGTAAATTCGATGATATTACAAAGAAGGTCGATACTGATGTTAAGGTTATCGCAGCTAGGGTAAAAGAGATCGATGGCGCACTTTCTGATCTAAAAGCAAAACGTGAGGCGATGTTGCCAGGTGTAAATGAATCTCTTCGTAAGACTTATGAGCGGATTTTAGAAGGTAAAGATGGTCTTGCGGTTGTTGAGGTTACTAATGATTCATGTGGTGGTTGCTACATGCCGCTTCGATCACAGATCATGAATGAGATCAAATTAAGAGAACACATAGTTCAATGCGGAAGTTGCCAGCGCATGTTATATATTAAAGATGAGTAAAATTAATACAAGAAGCCTTTCTATATTTATAGACGGTGCTGCCCGTGGTAATCCAGGGCCTTCAGGCATCGGTGTTGTAATAAGAGACGCCCAAGGCATCACAATAGATAATCTATCAAAATATATTGGTAATGCGACAAATAATGTTGCTGAGTATAGCGCTTTGATATTTGGAATGGATGGCGCGCGCAAATTAGGCGCGGAAGAGCTCGTAATAAATACTGACAGCGAACTTTTAGCAAAACAGCTCGGCGGTGAATACAAAATAAAGAACGCGGCATTAAAAGATCTCTACTCCGAAGTGGTTGAGCTGTTGGGATCTTTTAGTGAGGTTAAAGTAAACCAGATTTCCCGCGAAGAGAACAAGGCAGCGGATAAGCTTGCCAACAAGGCGATCGATTCAGCAAAGAAGAAAAAAGTTGGTAAGTCTTTTATGTTAAAGTCTAGAATTAACAAGTGAAAGTTTTAGGTCCCTCTCCCGAACCAAATTTTGCTTGCACTGTATCTACTTTTAAATTTGGTTCGGGATCGGGATCAATTCGCATTTATCACTTATGATAAGCATAGCTTGACATAAGTGATAAGCTCATTGACAGGTCCTCGATGGTCGCTGCAGGGTATTCATCCTGTAGAGGAAAGTCCGAGCTCCATAGGGTGAGCGTAGCGGGTAACGCCCGTCTCCCCGCTGATTTGCTTTGCAAATCAATATGCGGGGACGGATAAGAGCCACAGAGACGAGTAGTGTTTATCAATTTAGACGTGAGCACTTCAGGGCCGGACGGCCCTGTTATTACTCTTGAAAAACTAAAAAGATAATCATGAGGTGAAACGCGGCAATCTCTACGCGGTGCAAGACCAAATAGGCCCCGCCATAAGGATTCACCCGTTCTTCAGTTGCGGGGCGGGTTAGGTCGCCAATTTCCTTGTTATGAGGAAGATGATCACGTTAGCAATAACGTGGCTAGATAGATGACCATCTGATGAGTGTGTGGGTTGATCCCTCCCCCGAACCAAATTTAGAAGCAAATGCAGTAGAGCAAAATTTGGTTCGGGGTCGGGATTAATTCGTACATATGACTTATGGCAAGCTAAAGCTTGCCATAAGTCATGTACTCATTAACAGAACTCGGCTTACGAGGACCTGTGAGCTGAGGTTACCTGAGGTTAATTGAGGTTACGGAAGGTTACATGAAGTTGCAGTAACCTC
The DNA here is from genome assembly GCA_042577545.1 of Candidatus Omnitrophota bacterium. Classification (GTDB taxonomy): domain Bacteria; phylum Omnitrophota; class Gorgyraeia; order JABMRG01; family JABMRG01; genus JBHPDT01. Next base: position 2,231 of record JBHPDT010000012.1, read on the forward strand.
ATGTAACATCATATAACCTCATGTAACCTCATGTAACATTATCAAAAATATCATGCAACATTATCAATAACATCATGTGACTTCGATTAATATGATTTACATATAGGAGCGCTAAGATGGTAAGGATACTAAGGCTCCAGGGTTTTAGAAAAAAGGCAATGGGAAGGCTCTCATTGCTTTTGGTATTATTACTCCTGGTTAATTTTATTGTTGCAGATTTGGGTTTTTGTGAGTTTAATCTTGCTACTGGAAAAGAAGAGGCTATATTTATCTCTGCTGAGAAAGAGAGAAAGATGGGAGAGGCTATCTCCAGGCAAGTGGAGAAGAAGATGAAGCTTGATAAGAACTATACCAATCAGGAGAAGGTCGATCGCATAGGCCAGAAACTTGCTATGGTCTCTGACAGACGAGACATTATATACCATTTCTATGTAATAGATGATGAGACAGAGAATGCGTTTGCGTTGCCTGGCGGTTACATCTATATATTTAAGGGTTTTTTGGAGAAGCTGGAGACTGACGATGAGATCGCCGCTATTCTTGCGCATGAGATAGGTCATGTCTGCGCTAAACACAGCTTAAAGCGCTTGCAGAACAGCTTAGGCTATACGGTCTTACGGCTTCTGGTAGTTCGTGGCGCTGAGGATCCATATAGTCGAGCTAAAGGTAACGAGGCCGTAAATCAACTTATGCTTGCCCACAGCAGAGCGGATGAGACTGAGGCTGATAAACTTGCCGCGAAGTACCTTGAAAAAGCGGGCTTTGATCCTTATGCGTCTGTTGACATTCTTGATAAGATGATCAAATGGAAGATGAAAGGCCCCATTAGGGCTAAGAGATATTGGTATACTCATCCTTATTTAGCAGACCGTCGCGCTACAGCAAGGAAAGAGGTGACAGGCGAACTCAGCTTTGACGATTATCTTAATGTTACAAAAGAAGAGGAGTATGTATTTTAAATTTAATGAATAAAATCCAGCCTCTCCTTTTATTTATATTAATTTTAATATTAGCTGGATGTTATCCGCCAACAACAGAGGGCTACTACGGCGCTGTTAAATGGGTTGCTGATGGCGACACTATAAAGCTTGCTAATGGTGAGTTTGTAAGATATATAGGAATCGATACACCTGAGTTAAATCACAAAAAGGGAACCCCGCAGTATTATGCAAAGGAGGCTAAAGAGTTTAATGAGAAGCTTGCTAGTGGCAAGGTAGTTCGCTTAGAGTTTGATGCCGAAAGAAGAGACAAGTACGGACGACTCCTTGCTTATGTATTTGTTGATGATACGTTTGTTAATGCTAGACTCATTGAAGAAGGATATGCTAAACTATTAACCATACCACCTAATATAAAGTATGCTGATGATCTTTTAAAGTTACAACGCGAAGCAAAGAGTGAAAGAAAAGGAATATGGAAGGAGTAATGAGTTATATACTATTATAAGTAATATAGACATTGATTTTGTTTTTATTTGCAAAAACCGCTGTTTTAGCTGAAATTTTGAAGTTTTTTTAAAAAAATTTCAGTTTTTTTATTTTATACCCCATACCTATATGTAGTGTCAAATCTATCCTGTAAATACCTTATCTGGTATATTTTACCCTTTTTTCAAAAACTTTTTTAAAAGATAATTAACCAGGGTTTAAAAACCCCCTTGACAACATCCCATAAGTTGTGTATACTTTATAGCGAAAGTGGTTGAAAGTGGAGTGAAGTGGGAAATAACCAGTCCCTTCTCGGTGGGTAGCAAAGAAGTCCCTTCTTGGTGGGAGGAAACGCAGCACCTTCTCGGTGGGAGAAGAGAAAGTAGTTTTTTTAGTTGAAAGTAATACCAGCGTCCTTCTTGGTGGGAGGAAACGAAGTACCTTCTCGGTGGGAGAAGACAAAGTAGTTTCTCAGTTTAAAGTAATACCATCGCCCTTCTCGGTGGGGAGAAAGGCTACGGATGTTCTACGGCGAGTACGCGCACACATTAGATCGCAAGGGTAGGTTAATTATTCCTTCCAGATTTCGCGAGGCCATTAAAGAGGCCTATTGCGAAAAGCTCTATTGCACTAGGGGTCTGGACAAGTGTCTCTTTCTGTTTACTGAAGAAGAGTGGAAGCAGCAGGAGTCCAAGTTCAGATCCATGTCTTTTACCAAATCAGAACACCGAAAATTTAACAGATTATATTTTTCTGGAGCAGGGGAGCTTGTGCCGGATAAACAGGGCAGAATATTGCTCCCCTCATATCTTAAAGAGTACGCGTCTATCAAAAAAGAGCTGGTATTGATAGGCGTTTCTAATAGAGTCGAGATCTGGTCTAAGGATATCTGGGGCGCATATTACTCCAATTCAAAGGAATCTTTTGAACAGGTTGCGGAGAATTTGATTGATGAATAAGAAAGGAGGGGGAGAGATGTCATTTGCTGCGAATAGTATCGATAGGAAGAAAGCGCTTCTTCAGGAAAGTTTCGTTCTTATCGAGAGACTTAAGAAGCTGCGCGCTCTGAATGCGGACCCTCGCCAAGTTGGGATTAACCCAAGAGTATTTGGTCGAGAGAGAAGTATTGTAACGCAAAGGCCTCATAAACGTTTTAAACACTAATTTATTTAAGGATTATAGATGCACAAGAGTGTGCTTCTTGATGAAGCTCTTGATTACTTAGAATGCGAAGATAAAAAGATACTTTTAGATTGTACCATCGGAGGCGCAGGGCATACAAAAGAGATTATAAAGAGACTCCCACCTGGCGGGAGGCTCATAGGAATAGATGCTGATAGAGACGCGATTGAGATAGCAACGGAGAATCTTAGAGGTTTAGAAGATAAGTTTACGCTGGTTCATGAGAATTTTAGAAATTTGGATAAGGTTTTAGGCAGGCTTAATATAGATAAAGTAGATGGAATGCTCTTTGATTTAGGAATCTCATCATTTCAACTTCAGGATGAGGAGAGGGGCTTTAGTTTCCTAAAGGGTCAAGATCTGGATATGAGGATGGATAGGTCTAGTGGAAAACCCCTTTCTCAGATAATAAATAAGATGTATGAAGATGAGTTAGGATCTATTATAAGGGATTATGGGCAAGAGAGGTTCTGGCGCAGAGTCGCTAAGCAGATAGTCTCAGAGAGAAAAAGAGAGCCTATAGAGGATCCCCAGAGATTGGCCCAGATAGTCAGGAGCGTGGTAAGGCCATCAGGGAAATCCAAGATAGATCCTGCTACAAGGACTTTTCAGGCATTAAGGATCTTTGTGAATGATGAGCTAAACGCCTTAAAAGAGGCGATGGATAAGATAGATAGATTCCTGCGTAAGGGTGGGAGGGTAGCTGTGATATCTTTTCATTCCTTAGAGGATAGGATTGTAAAACTGAGATTCAAGGAACTAGCTAGGCAGGATCAGATGCTTATATTGACAAAAAAACCTCTTAGGCCGCAACTATCAGAGACAGAAGAGAATCCGCGTTCAAGGAGCGCATGCCTTAGAGTTGCTGAAAAAATATAGATGAGAGGTCGGGGAGTTTTCACTATATCGACCACTCATCCTGAGGAGCCGTGCCGGCAAACAGGGAAGCGACGAAGGATCTCAACTTATGAAGAAGATAATAATCAGCATATTTTTGATGACAGTTATGGCGATAACTTATGTTAGCCAGCAGACAAGGCTTATAGAATATAGTTATGCCATAAATGAGCAGAAACAAAACCTTTGTTTATTAATTGACCAGAACAGATTCTTGCGATATAATATATCAAAACTTGAAAGACCTCAGCGGCTTGAGAGTTCAATTTTAAGCCAGAAAGAAGTAGAAGCATACACACCACTTAACTATTGTGTGATAAAGATTGAAAAGGACCTCTCTGTTCATCAAGAGGTCGTGGCTGGGCAGGGGTTATTTGCTGGTTTGAATAATAATCTGCTAGGTATGTTTTCGCTCGACTCTGAGGCTATCGCCAAAGAAGCGGGCCGGTAATTTTATTAACAACAATGTGTGAAGTTGACAGCGGTTAATAGATCTCCTCATTAAATTTTAATAGAGTTCCCAATTGCATAAAAGAAGATATAAGTTTAGATTAGGTATAGTTACACTTAATTTTACATTTGTATTTATACTTATATCCTCCCGTATTATCTATTATCAGGGCCCCCAGCATGATAAGCTCCTTAGGCTGGCTCAGGATCAGCATTCTGTTAAGATAGAGCTTGAGCCTAGACGCGGCTCTATAGTAGACAGAAACATGAGAGAGCTTGCTGTAAACCTGAAAGTTTCATCTGTATTTGCTATAGCCAGGGATGTTAAGGAAAAGAAGAGAACCGCGGAGCTCCTTGCTCCTATCTTAGATAAAGAAGTACCATTCCTGCTGGAGAGGCTAAGCCGCGATAAGCTATTCGTATGGCTAGCCAGAAAGATCACTACTAAGCAAGCAGAAGATGTCAAAAAATTAGGTCTTAAGGGTATAGACCTTATAGATGAAACAAAGAGATTTTATCCTAATGCAAGTCTGGCTTCTCATGTAATCGGTTTCTGCGGTACTGATAATATAGGCTTAGAAGGTATTGAGAGCCGTTTTAATAAGTATATGCAGGGCGATAAAGGGTATAAAGCAATAGTCAGAGATGCTAAAAGACGCGAGATACACGCGTATAGCGGAACACATATACCTCCGGTTGATGGTAATGATCTAGTTCTTACAATAGATCAAGTTATACAGCATATTACAGAGAAGGCGCTGGCGAAGTATTGTAAGAAATATCGCGCGAAAGCAGGCGCGGCGATAGTTATGGATCCATATAATGGTGATATACTTGCGCTGGCTGTCCAACCATCCTATGATCTGAATGAGTTTTTCAAGGCCACAGAGGATGTAAAAAGAAACAGGGCGATATGTGATTATTATGAGCCCGGCTCTGCCTTTAAGGTCATTACAGCTTCAGCATGCCTTAATGAGAAGAGTGTTGATCTTGAAGATAATTTTTTCTGTGAGAATGGATCGTGGTATATAGCTGGCCATACGCTTCATGACCATCGCGGACACGGTAATCTAACATTCAGGCAGGTTATTGAAAAATCCTCCAACATAGGAACAGTTAAGGCTGCTATAAAGTTAGGTGAAAAATCTTTATATAAATATGTAAAGGCCTACGGATTCGGTTCTGTTACAGGCATAGATCTGGATGGCGAGATAGCAGGTGTTGTACGGCCATTAGATAAATGGACAAAATACTCTATAACAGCTATCCCCATGGGTCATGAGATAGGCGTGACGCCTATACAGATGGCGCGAGCGATGTCTGTTATCGCCAATGGCGGTTTGTTGGTCAAGCCGCGAATTATTAAGAAGATAATCGACGCTAAAGGCGAGACGATAAGAGAATACAAACCGACTGTATTGAGAAGAATTATATCTGAAGATACATCAGATATGCTCAAGGATATATTGAGCGGGGTTGTCGAGCGTGGTACTGGCAAGAATGCCAGACTAAAGGAATACACTACTGCTGGCAAGACAGGTACATCACAGAAGATAGTGTCAGGCAAATATTCTCACAGCAAGTATGTCGCTTCATTTGCAGGTTTTGCGCCTGCTAATGATCCGAGAATAGTCATATATGTTATGGCAGATGAGCCGCCAAAACCCACTTACTATGGTGGTACTGTAGCCGCGCCGGTTTTTAATGAGATTGCTAAAAAAACATTACCGTACTTAGGAATTAAACCTGATAAGAAAAAGATATTAAAGAAGAAGGGGGGAAAGAAAGGAAGATGAAATTACACCATCTTTTGAATGGGGTTAAGGTAGCTTCAATTCTCGGTAACAAATATATGAATATAGAAGGCCTCTCCTATGATTCTAAGCAGTTAAAAACTGGTGGACTCTTTTTCGTTGTAAAGGGCGCTAAGCATAATGGCGCTGATTTTGTTGATGAGGCGCTTGAGCGCGGAGCGGCCTGCATAGTGAGTGAAGAGGATGTTATAACCTACAAGAGTGTCTGCAAGGTCAAGGTCGAGAATGTCAGGAAAGCGTGCGCTAGAATGGCTGCGAACTTCTACTCTTATCCATCGCAGAGTCTTAATGTGATAGGTATAACCGGTACAAATGGAAAGACCACCACTCTATATCTTATAGACGCTATATTGCGTCATATTGGCGCAAGCTGCGGCACCATTGGTACGACTGGTTACAGCGCCGGCAGTAGAAATATACCAGCGTTGAATACAACCCCGTCCTCTCTTATGCTGCAGATGCTCATGTCTGAGATGGTAAAGTCTAATTTTTCACATTGCACTATGGAGGTTTCAAGTCACGCTTTACATCAACATAGAGTTGAAGGTATAAGATTTAAATCCGCAATTTTTACTAATTTAAGCAAAGAGCATCTCGATTACCATAATGATATGGATGAATATTTTAAAGCAAAGAATATACTCTTTGAGACATTGAGTGATGATTCATACGCTATAGTCAATGCTGACGATGATTACGCTAAGAAGATAATGGATAGCACAAAAGGAAGAGTTCTGACTTACGGAACAGGTTTTCACGCTAATGTTATCGGTTATGATACTAATCTTTCTTTGAATTCCTCTTCCTTTAAGGTGAGAAGCCCATATGGGCAGCTACAGATAACCACTCCCTTGATCGGTGAATATAATATGTATAACATTCTTGCCGCGATTACATTTGCGCTCTCTCAAAATATAGATATACGCTCTATTGAGGAAGCGATCCAAAATTTTCAGGGTGCCCCCGGTAGGCTACAGCGAATAGATTGCGGCCAAGATTTTCTTGTATTTGTTGATTACGCGCATACTGATGATGCCCTGAAAAATGTATTATCAACTCTTAGGAAGATAGCAAAGAAAAAAATCATAGTTGTTTTTGGATGTGGTGGTGACAGAGATACTAGCAAGCGCCCGAGGATGGGAAGTGTCGCGGCCCAGTTAGCTGATTATGCGATTATCGCGAATGATAATCCACGTAGTGAAGAACCTGAAAGGATCGCAAGAGATATCTCAAAAGGGTTCCCAAAAGGTTTTAAGAATTTTCATATTAGTTTGGATAGAAGAGATGCTATAGAACTTGCCCTAAGCACAGCAGAGAAGTCCGATATAGTACTTATAGCGGGCAAGGGGCATGAGAAATATCAGATTTTTGAAGATCATACCATCGACTTTGATGATTGTAAGGTCTGTGAGGAGTTATTGGGTAAAGAAGATCCGCTTCAGGAGGAAAATGTTTACGTTACATGAGATAACCAAGATAGTATGCGGTGGTTGCGATATTGCTGATTCGAGTAAGATTTTAAGTGGAGTCTCAACTGATTCTAGAACCATTAAAGAAGGAGAACTCTTTATTGCTCTAAAGGGTGATAGTTTTGATGGTTCAAAGTTTGTCATGGAGGCGCATAATAAGGGAGCTATCGCAGCCATTGTCGAGGGTGATGATAGCTTTGATTCGAATCTGCCTATCTTAAGGGTTGAAGATAGCAGAAGAGCTCTGGGATCTATCGCTAAGGCGCATAGAGAAAAGTTTGATATTCCTATCATAGCTATTACTGGATCCAACGGGAAAACGACTGTCAAAGATCTGATCGCTCATATATTGAGTATAAAGTTTAATGTTTTAAAGACAGCAAATAATGAGAATAATCAGATAGGAGTACCTCGAACGCTTCTTATGCTTAACAAAGACCATGATGTGGCTGTTATAGAGATAGGCGCTAGTGAACCAGGTGAGGTAAGATATAATGCTGATATCGCGAAGCCCGATATAGCCCTTATTACCAATGTAGGCCCCTCTCACTTAGATGGGCTAAAGGATATAAGAGGTGTATTAGAAGAGAAGATCTCTCTGGTGGAATCTATTGATCGGGATTGTGCATGGATAAAGAATTACGATGATGAGTTGCTCTCTGAAAAAAATTATGATTCCCTTAGAGTGATAAGATATGGTATCGCAAACAATGATGTTGACCTTAAGGCCTCCGATATACGCTATGATAATGGAGGGACGGAATTTAAGCTAAGGGTTACAAAGAAGACAGAGGAGAGATCGCAAATATACGAAACTTATAATATCCAGACATCATTGCTTGGTATTGGGAATGTTTATAATCTCTTATCTGCTATTGCCGCTAGTTCTTTATTTATGGATGTAGGGGATATTGTGGAGACGATTCGCAATTTTAAACCGCCAAAGATGCGAATGGAGGTTATGGATGTAGATGGATTTATGATAATAAATGACGCTTATAACTCTAATCCGCTGTCATTAAGGTACGCCCTCGATTTTTTTAGAGATCTCTCATGCAGGGGCAATAAGATATTTGTATGTGGGGATATGCTAGAGCTGGGCCAAGGATCGGAGTCCTTGCATTATGATTTGGGAAAGATGGTTTCCGAATGCGGGATAGATTATCTGATTACACATGGAGAGAGATCGTTGATTTTCGGAAGAGGCGCCTTAGACGCAGGTATGAGAGAAGATAGAGTAAAGAGTTTTATGCACAAAAATAAGCTGAAGACCTTTTTAAGCTCAATAGCAAAGAGAGAGGACGCGATACTTATAAAAGGTTCCAGGTCTATGAAGATGGAGGAAGTAATAGATTGCTTTATCACATACTCTACCCCTTAAGAGATATATTCTTTGGTTTTAATGTATTTCGCTATATTACATTCCGTGCTGCGGGCGCTATTGTTACTGCGTTTATGTTAAGCGTTATCCTTGGACCGCATCTAATAAGAATGCTTCAGCATCTGAAGATAGGTGAGCGCGTACGAAGCAGGGAAGAGGTACCTGGAATATATTCTATGCACAGGCACAAGGAGGGTACGCCTACTATGGGCGGTGTGATAATGATAGTTACCATTCTTTTGGCTACAATCCTTTGGGCTCGATTAGACAATCGTTACGTACTAATAACTATCGCCACAACCGTATGGCTTGGTGTCGTAGGATTTTTAGATGATTATATAAAACTTACCAAAGAGAATAGCGGTGGGCTTAGTAAGACCACCAAACTAATAGGGGAATGTATATTAGGGCTTGCGATCGGTATAATACTATTTTCAGATTCAAATGTAGGAAGCGCTATTTATGTTCCATTTCTTAAGAATGCGGTTATGGATGCTGGGATCTTTTATATATTCTTTGTCATGTTGGTCATAGTTGGTTCATCTAATGCTGTCAATCTTACCGATGGCTTAGATGGTTTGGCGATAGGTTGTATTATTATGGTTGCTTTTGCCTATACAGTAATTAGTTATCTAGTTGGAAATATTCAGATATCGAACTATCTTTTATTGCGGCATGTGCCCGGATCCGGTGAATTGGCGATATATTGTGCCGCGATAGCGGGCGCGGGATTAGGTTTCCTATGGTTTAATTCTTATCCTGCCACTGTATTCATGGGTGATGTTGGCGCCCTTGCTCTTGGCGGAGGCATTGGCGTAGTTGCCGCGTGCATAAAGAAGGAGGTACTGCTCTTAATAGTTGGTGGTATCTTTGTATTTGAGGCAATTTCAGTTATATTGCAGGTCGCTTCATTTAAGATACGCAGACGTAGAATATTCTTAATGGCTCCTTTTCATCACCATCTACAGATGAAGGGATGGTCAGAGCCCAAGATAGTTACAAGATTTTGGATAATCGCGGCTATATTGGCGTTGATTACACTTGCGACATTGAAATTACGGTAATACGAAAGTAGCTTGTAGGCTGTAGGCTGTAGCTTGTAGTATCGCGCAGATCTACATGCCACAAGCCACATGCCACAAGCCAAAGCTATGGACCTAAAAAATAAAAAAGTCACAGTTGTAGGATTGGGGGTAAGCGGCGAGGCCGCCTCTCTCTTAGCTCATAGTAGAGGCGCTAGAGTCTATGCAACTGACTCAAGTTCTTTGCCTGAGATTGAAAATATTGCCAACGCTTTAATTAGAAAGGGTATTAATGCTGAAACCGGAAGGCACACAAGTGATTTTCTGAAAGATGCGGATCTTCTTGTTGTCAGTCCTGGTGTGCTCGATGATTCACCTGTAATGAAGATGGCTAAGGCAAATTCTACCCCGGTTATAAGTGAGATAGAACTCGCCTCCTGGTATTGTCGCGCTCCTATTATTGCTATAACTGGAACCAACGGAAAGACCACAACAGTTACGCTTATTGGGCGCATACTTAATCATGCCGGGCAAAAGACCGTAGTCTGCGGTAACATCGGAGAGGCGTTTGCCCGAAAAATAGAGTATATTACAGATGAGCATATAGTAGTTTTGGAAGTAAGCTCTTTTCAGCTAAAGAGAATAGAAAGTTTTAAGCCCAAGATTTCGATAATAACAAATGTATCGCAGAATCATTTTGACTGGCATCCTGATTTTGACGATTACTTTGATTCTAAGAAGAATATATTTTTGAATCAGGATGATGATGATATTACCATCTTAAATTATGATGATGCCAACCTTAGAGCTATAGGAAAAGAATCAAAGGCCCAGGTATATTATATCAGTACTAAAGAAGAGGTGGAGGGAGCGTTTTATCGCGATAATGCGGTCTACTTAAATATAGATAAGAAGATAGAGAAACTTTATGATATGGATCAGGTAAATTTAAAAGGCGCCCACAACATAAGCAATATATTGTCAGCTTCATTGGTTGCCGGACTCATCGGCATATCATCGGATAATATTCATTCGGCTGTAGCGAAATTTAAGGGGCTTGACCACAGATGCCAGGATATAGCTATTGTTGGAGGCATAAGATTTATTGATGATTCAAAGGCAACCACAGTGGATGCTTGCAGGGCCGCTCTTTGTTCATGCGACGGTAAGGTAATTCTTATAGCTGGCGGAAAAGATAAAGGCAGCGACTTTACCAAGATAAGAAAAATGATATCTGAGAAGGTAAAAGAACTCATTCTTATAGGTGAGGCCAAAGAGAAGATAAAAAGATCATTATCCGGATCGGTAAATATCTCTTACGCTTACAGTATGGACCAAGCGGTATCTATGGCGTGGGAGATGGGTAAAGATGGCGATGTAGTTTTATTATCCCCTATGTGCGCTAGTTTTGATATGTATAAAGACTACAAAGAGCGCGGTGATGTATTTCAGAATGCTGTAGGAAAGTTAAATCAGCTATCAGTTAACGGTTAGCGGTGTACGCCTTTGATCGGTTATCGGTTAGCGGTTTTCGGTGTACGCTTAAAGCTTGTCGAACATCGAACACCGAGCACCGTAAACCGAGAACCACAAACCGCAAACCGAGCATGTGAATAAAAGTTCGAGCAACAGGCAAAAGGTGTGTACCGAAAACCGAAAACCGCAAACCGCAAACCGATAATATGAGACAGATACGCATAAGATTATTTATAGTAACTCTTACCCTAATTGCCATAGGGACCGTTATGATATATTCGACAAGCTCCATATATGCTTTTGAATCATATGGTGATAGCGCTTATTTCCTAAAGAGGCATATAATTTTTTTAGTATTAGGGTCTTTGTTAGCAATAGCGTTTATGAGTGTAGATTATGCTAAATTTAGGAAATTTATTAAACCATTCTTACTCTTATCTATATTTTTGCTTGTAGCGGTTTTTATTCCAGGCATCGGTAAGGCGGCAGGGGGAGCAAGGCGGTGGATAAGTCTAGGCCCTATAAGTTTTCAGCCCTCTGAGATCGCTAAGCTGGCTCTAGTCTTTTACACGGCAGATGTGCTAGCGAGAAAGCAGTCAGATATAGGTAATTTCTTACACGGATTTCTTCCTCTAATGCTTATCTTAAGTTTTTGCGTATTATTGATACTACTTGAGCCGGATCTTGGAACAGCTGTCGCGTTGACGGTTCTTATACTGATTTTGGCGTTTGTTGCCGGGGTTGAGATTAAGCATCTCTTCTATGTAATAATGCCGGGCATAGTCGCTTTTCTTGGGTTAATTTTGATAAAGCCGTATCGAATAAAAAGAGTAACCGCTTTTTTAAATCCATGGAAAGATCCCAGGGGATCCGGCTTCCAAATTATACAGTCGTTTATCGCATTGGGTTCTGGCGGGTTACTTGGCGTTGGTTTAGGCCATTCCAGGCAAAAGTTATTCTATCTGCCAGAGGCGCATACTGATTTTATATTTTCAGTTATTGGTGAGGAGTTAGGGCTTCTTGGAACCCTGGGCGTTGTAGCGCTTTTTGTAACTTTTATGTGGCTTGGGTTCCGCATAGCATATTCAGCAAGGGATCTGTATGGACAGTTTCTCGCCTTTGGCCTGGTTACTATGATAATATTGCAGGTACTGATAAATATAGCCGCGGTTACAGGCACAATACCAACCAAGGGCTTACCGCTTCCTTTTATAAGCTATGGAGGCACATCGCTTGTATATAGTATGGCTAGTGTTGGAATATTGTTGAATATAGCGCGGCACAGGAGGTAGTCTTGAGTAACCAGAAACCAGAAACCAGTAACCAGAAACCAGTAACCAGAAACCAGAAGATTAACAGATACCAGAGTAGGAGAATTTTCAATTATGGCTAGTGTACTTATTGCTCCTCAAAAAAAGGAACTGGTTTAACGCTACCTGGTTTCTGGCAACTGGTAACTGGTTACTATTATAAGAACATGTAGTGTAACGTAATCTGGTTTCTGGTAACTGGCAACTGGTTTCTTGTAGATCAAGGGGATCAAGGTACTTATGCGAATAGTAATTGCTGCAGGGGGAACAGGCGGGCATTTATTTCCCGCGATAGCGCTGGCTCAGGAGCTTAAGAAGAGAGGGCATAGTGATATAGTATTTGTTTGTGATGAGAACAAGCGTTCCAAAGAGATCATCAAGCATAAAGGGTTTTCTTTTACAAGTGTGGATATCCCTAGAATGCCGTATGGTTTTACAGCAAAATGGATACAATTTATCCCACAGCTTCTTAGCGCTAATTACAGAACTAAGGCGGTGCTTTCAGGGTTGAATCCATACATAGTAGTGGGTTTTGGCGCGTTTATATCAGGGGTTCTTGTTTCTGTTGCGAGTAGAATGGGTATAAAAACTATGATTCATGAGCAGAATGTAAGTCTTGGGCGCGCTAATCGGCTCTTATTAAAGAAAGCTGACAGAGTCTGCTTTAGCTTATCTAACAAGTATTTGAATGGCAATTCTAAATATATATTAACGGGCAATCCTGCAAGAGAAGAGATATTAGATGGTCTTAAGATGATTACAAAAGACCAGGCTATTAATAGGCTCAAACTTTCTGAAAATAAGAAAACGATATTGGTTTTAGGCGGAAGCCGGGGAGCCACATCTATTAATAGCATAATGGTTACCCTGGTGAATAAGCTGACTACAGAAGAGAAGAAGAGATTGCAAATAATACATATTACAGGGCCCGAGGATATAGAAGCTGTTTCTCGGGCCTATAAGGAGAGTGAGATTACATCTTGGGTCAGTGATTTTGATGATAGAATGTCGTTACTTTATAAGGCAGCTGATCTGGTTGTTGGCCGCTGTGGAGCAACTACGCTATCAGAACTATCGCTATTTGGTATACCAGCTATCTTTATACCATATCCATGGGCTGGTAACCATCAGAGTGAGAATGCTTTATTTGCCGCTGAATCTGGGGGCGCTGTTTTACTCGAGGGCAAGGGCCTTACGGCTAATACATTAAAAGATGAAATTTTTCAATTGGTTAACAATGAAGAGGCACTAAGAGATATGAGTTCCGCGATGCGTTCTATAGCAAACGCGAATGCTTGTATAAAAATGGCTGATACTGTGGAGGGGTTAGCAAATGCTGAATAGTACAAAAAATATACACTTTATTGGAATTGGCGGTATAGGGATGAGTGGTATCGCTTGGCTTTGCCTGCATAGAGGGCATACCGTGAGCGGCTCTGATATTAAAGAGAGCGCCATCACTCAGAAACTAACAGCGGATGGCGTAAAAGTTAGCATAGGGCATCGAGTGGAAAATATAAAGGATGCGGATATAGTTGTCTACTCATCAGCGGTACTTACCCATAACCCGGAACTGGCAGCTGCTAAAAAGAAGAATATGCCATTGTTTAAGAGAGGAGAGTTTATATCTTATCTTGCTGAAGGTAAGAAATGCATAGCGGTAACAGGCGCCCATGGAAAGACCACTACATCGTCTCTAATATCCACAATGCTTAAAGAGGCAAACCTTACGCCAAGCGGCGTAATAGGCGCCCTGGTGCCATATCTTAATGGTAACGCGTTTTTTGGTGATGGGGAATATTTTGTAGCTGAGGCGGATGAATCGGATGGCACATTTTTATATCTGAAACCCGATTATGCTGTTATTACGAATATCGATATGGAGCATCTAGATTACTATAGTGATATAGATCAGATCAAAGGCGCTTATTTGAAATTTATGAATAATATAAAGGTTGACGGAGCTCTGATATATTGGGGCAATGACCAACATTTAAAAAAGCTTGTGAAAAAATATAAAGGCCGCCTTCTATCGTATGGTTTTTCAAGCAAGTTCGACCTCTTTGCGAAAGAGATCAAGACTGTAGATATGCAGTCTGAATTTACGTGCATCTACAAGAAAAAAGATATAGGGAAATTTAGATTACGTATACCAGGGGAGCACAATATCTTAAACGGTCTTGCCGCCATACTTACGGGTTTAGATTTGGGTCTTGAACCAAATGTTATCAGGTCTGCGATATATCAGTACCAAGGAGCGGAACGCCGCTTTCAGGTAAAGGCGAACATTAATGATATAATGGTAATTGATGATTACGCGCATCATCCTACAGAGATAAAAGCGACAATAAAGGTAGCTCGTACTATTGAGTGCAGGAGGCTTATATCTGTTTTTCAGCCGCATCGCTTTACAAGAACTAAATTTCTAAAGAAAGAGTTCGCCCATTCTTTTAGTGATACAGATTATCTGATTCTTACTGATATATATCCAGCTAATGAGAAACCTATGTTTGGTGTTACCTCAATGAATATATACGATGAGGTACTTAAGATAAAGAAGGTCAACGCGAATTACATAACAAAGAATAGGCTATTGGATTATTTAAGTTCTTTTGTCAGATCCGGGGACGTCATCTTATTCTTAGGGGCAGGAGATATAGGAAAGATATCAGGGGAATTCATTACTAGGTTAAAGAGCAGGAAGGAGAGCGCTCTTGTCAAGGCTGGTTTCTAAAAAAATTAATGTACTGCTGAGCGCATTGACAGATTTAGATGGAAAGCTTATAATTAACGCGCCAATGAGTAGATACACGACTATGCGCGTAGGGGGACCTGCTCTTGCCTTATATCAGCCTAAATGCCTCACAGATTTAAGAGACGCGATAAAACTTATAAGCGGTAATAATATTTCTTTATTGGCAATAGGGCGGGGAAGTAATATAATAGTAAAAGATTCAGGAACTGAGAAGATTGTTATTAAGTTGTCTTCCCCTTTTTTTAACAAAGTAAAGGCCTCTGATAATTATCTGATATGTGGTGGAGGCGTCTTTCTTAATAAGATCTGCTATATGGCTGAGCGTAATTCTCTTGGTGGATCTGAATTTCTCATAGGTATACCAGGGACTATCGCAGGAGCGATAGTCCAGAATGCCGGCGCTCATGGCAGTTCGATATCTGATATTGTAAGAGATATCAGTTGTGTAAATTTGAAAGGAAATATCGAAACGCTAAAGAGGGATGAGATATCTTTTGGGTATCGAGAAAGTAACCTGGCAAAAAAAATAATAGTGGGCGTGACTCTTGCGCTCAAGACCAAGAGTAGAAAGAAGATAAACAGTCTTCTTAGTAGTTATGTTAGAGAAAGGTTGAGTCAGCAGGATTATGCCTTTCCGAGCGCCGGCTGTATATTTAAGAACCCTAAAGGTTCCGCTTTGAGCGCGGGAGAGCTGATAGATAGATGCGGTTTAAAGGGAGAGATCCTGGGCGGGGCTTATATCTCAGATAAACACGCGAATTTTATTGTTAACAGGTCGAAGGCTAAGGCATCTGAGATAATCGATCTCGCTTCTATTATAAGAATAAGAGTGAAAGAGAAGTTTAATATCACTCTTGAGGAAGAGGTTAAAATTATAAACTGATGGCAAGAAATTTTGGCAGGGTAGGCGTTTTAATGGGAGGGCCCTCAAGTGAGAGAGGGATCTCTATAAGATCAGGAACCGCTGTATATAATGCCCTGATATCTTCAGGCATTGACGCTCTATGCATAGATCCAAGGGATATAGAATCTGGGAGAAACCAGATTTTAGAGTCGAAGATCGATGTGGCGTTTGTGGCGCTACACGGAAGATTTGGCGAGGATGGAACCATACAGCAGCTTCTAGAGGATATAGGAGTTCCTTATACAGGTTCTGGACCTAGGGCCAGCGCTCTTGCTATAGACAAAATATTATCGAAAAAGATCTTTCAAGAGAAGAACATTCCTGTTCCAAAGTATACGGTGATTAGAAAAAGGGGACGGTCACCTTTTTCTCTACCGCCGCAAAAGGAAAAAGGTGACCGTCCCCTTTTTCCTTTACCATTTGTGGTGAAGCCTGCCAGAGAAGGGTCGAGCATAGGATTAAGTCTTGTCGAGAGAGAAGATTCCATCTCTGAGGCCTTAGATAACGCTTTTTTGTATGATGATGAGGTTCTTATTGAAGAATATATACCCTCCCAAGAGATAACAGCTGGTATATTGGATGATAAGCCCCTTCCTGTTGTGCACATAAAACCTAAAACGAAGTTTTATAGTTTTAAGGCCAAATATGAATCTGGAATGAGCGAGTACGTGGTACCGGCAGATTTTAGTGAGGATATTATTGACAGAGTACAGGATCTGGCTCTTGCGTCACATAGAGCATTGGGCTGCAGTTCCTTTTCTAGGGTAGATATGTTGTTAGATAAGAGAGATCGGTCCATTGTTGTGCTTGAGGTCAACACAATACCCGGGTTGACAGCCTCAAGCCTTATCCCAAAAGCTGCTCAGGCTGCTGGAATAGATTTTGCACAAGTATGCCTGCGTATGATAAAATCAGCGTTAGTAGGAGTTTAAAATATGGCAAAGAAGAAGAAAAAGAGAGCAAGAAGGTCAAGACCCCCCGTAAGAAGAAAGCGGGCTCTTCCAGGAGTTGGTATCTTATTTAAATTAATCCCAATTATCCTGGTTTTGGCTTTGGTGGGCCTAGGAATAAAAGGCATTACATCACTTTTTTTAAAGTCAGAATATTTTCAGATAAAGGTGGTAAATGTTACGGCAAAGCATACTGGTAAGCTATCTAGTTCGATCGCAATGAGCTTAAGCTCTAAGAAAGGTTTAAATATTTTTAAGATAAATCTTAAGGATTGTGAATCTGATATCAGATATAGACATCAGGACCTTAAGGATATTATTGTAAAAAGGGTATTACCGGATACATTAGAAGTCTCTTATAAGGTCCGCACACCCTTTTGCCAGATAGATTCAGGATCATTCGTTCTATGCTCTGATGATGGAGTTATGCTTCCCGATCCCAAGCCTGTAGCTGATCCTTATCTGCCTATTATAACAGGCGTAAAATTATCGCGAAATAATCTTAAGCCCGGCAGACAGCCATACTCTAAGTCGCTAAAAAGAGCTATATCATTACTTAAGGAGATCAAAGAGAGCAGGCTTTTAAAGAGCAATAAGGTGGCTAAGATCGATATATATGATGAGCATAACCCATTGATAATTCTGGAGGATAATACAAGAATAGAGATAGGAGAAGAGAGCTTTAAGGATAAAGAGAAAGTACTTGAGAGTATCTTAAATGAGCTTAAGGAAAAAGGACGAAGCGCTGAGGTAATAGATCTGCGCTTTGATGATGTAGTTGTTATCCCGCGATAATAAAAAACAAAATCGGTTCTCGGTTTTCGGTTCTCGGTTCTCGAAATACGTTTAACCGCGCACCGTAAACCGCACACCGATAACCGCATTATATATGAAAAAAGAGAATATTATAACAGTATTAGATATCGGCGCGTCGAAAGTATGCTGTCTTATAGGTCTTCCCAAAAAAGATAACCTTATAGACGTGTTAGGATACGGCATTGTTCACCATGATTATCTAAAGCATGGGGTCGTTGTTGATATCAAAGGGTTTTCAGAAACTATCAATAAGGCGGTATGCGCGGCAGAAGAGGTAAGCGGTAAAAAGATACATTCAGTATATTTTAATATCTGCGGCAGCCACATCAGGGGCCTGCGTTCCCATGGTGAGGTTATAATATCCGATAGAGATAATGAGATAACAAAGCGTGATTTAGACAGGGTGATGTCCAGCGCCAGATCTATTCATATGCCTTATGAGAGAGATATAATCTATACTGTGAAAAGGGGTTTTGTTGTTGATGGCGAGAAAGGTATAGTTAATCCGGTTGGTATGTTTGGTTTAAAGCTTGAAACAGACCTATACCTTGTAACAGGCAGGATATCTTCAATAGATAATATAAAGAAGGCTATTCGTCAGGCTGGAATACCGGTTAAGGATTCTGTTATTTCCGGTATCGCTTCTTCAACAGCTCTATTATCTCCACACGAGAAGGACCTAGGCGTTGTACTTGTTGATATCGGCGCGGATATGACAGAGATACTTATATTCTTTGAAGGCGCGCTGGTTCACCTGTCGGTCTTAGCTATGGGTGGAGATAGTATTACTAAGGCGATCTCAGAGAAGTTTTGCATGCCAGAAGGGGCAGCTGAGCGGATTAAGATTGAAAATGGTACTCTGGATGAAGATAGAAAGAGTGGGGATATAACATTAAAAGTAGATTCTCAGCGCGTAAAAATACCTTCTGATGAGCTAAAATCATTACTGCTTGCGGAATATAGCAAGATCTTTGATGCCATTAGAAAGGATATTACAGATTCTGGTTTTGGCCAAGAAGTCTCAAGTGGCGTTGTTGTTTGTGGGCAGCCGACGATGATGGATGGCTGCCTTGAATTAGCTGAACTCAAGCTCAATTTTCCTGTTAAGATGGGTCATATTATGGGGCTTGGCTCATCCCCAAAACCTCTTCCCAGTCATATATATGCTGCTGGAATGGGTCTTCTCAAATATGCCAGAGACGCGAAACTTTCTAAGCGCTCTCTGCTGACAATGAGCCCTAAAAACCTCGCTATGGCGGTAATTGAGCGCGCCCGCAATCTCTATAATGACTATTTCTAGTATTATATATTAGTAATATATAAGGGTTGAGATAGATTCTAAACCTTAGGGGTATCTGCCATTTTATATTGACTTAAGTATTAGTTTATGTTAAATTATGCCAAATGGTTGCTAATGAACTTACCTGTGCGCGGGAAGAGATATTAAAATCAGCCCAAAAAGCAGATCGCAATCCCCAAGATATCATATTAGTCTGTGTTACTAAGAGCGCCTCCATAGATCAAGTTAAGGAGGCTATTACGTTTGGAATTACTGATATTGGGGAGAATAGAATAGATAGCGCTCTTTCAAAATATAAGCAGCTGGGAGATAAGGCGAAGACCCTCAGATGGCATATGATAGGGCATCTTCAGACCAATAAGGTTAAGAAGGCGCTCGAAATATTTGACATTATCCACTCTGTTGATAGTTTGCGCTTGGCAGAGGAGATAGATAAGAGAGCTAGCTTGTTGGGTAAGCGGATAGACTG
Organism: Candidatus Omnitrophota bacterium; assembly: GCA_042577545.1. Classification (GTDB taxonomy): domain Bacteria; phylum Omnitrophota; class Gorgyraeia; order JABMRG01; family JABMRG01; genus JBHPDT01. The sequence goes on from JBHPDT010000012.1 coordinate 21,853, forward strand.
CCTGATCGAGGTCAATACATCTGGTGAATCATCAAAATATGGAATAAAACCGGGTGATCTTCAGGAATTTCTAAAGCAGATCTCATCTCTATCGAGTTTTAATGTTATTGGCTTGATGACAATGGCACCTTTTGTTGATGACCCTGAAACTGTCAGGCCATTTTTTAAAAAGTTACGCCAATTAAAAGAAGAACTAAATTCAAAGCAGATACCGAACATTGACTTAAGAGAGCTTTCCATGGGAATGAGTCAAGATTATGGCTTAGCTATTGAAGAAGGCGCGACCATGGTACGTGTGGGAACAGCTATCTTCGGTCAATAGCACGTTCGTATTGCGTATATCGTATTGCGTATTGCGTAAACACAAAAAAAGCATGTAGAATACACGAGACGCAATACTCAATACGCACGACGCAATACGCAAACACGAGAGCAAGTATGAGAAAGATAGCTTTCATAGGCTGTGGGAATATGGGCCAGGCCATATTAAAAGGGCTTTTGGCAAGAAAGATTATCAATAAGTCTGGCATTTTAGTATCTGACGCGAAGATATCTAAGCTGACTGCTGTTAAGAAAAAATTCGGGGTCTCGATAACCAGATCGAATATCGATTGCGCGACAAAGTCCCAAATTATAGTACTCGCTATCAAGCCCCAGGAAATGAAGACTGTGCTTAGTGAGCTCAAACCTTATTTTTCAGAAAAACTGATCATTTCCATAGCAGCTGGTGTGACCATAGATTTTATTAAGAAACACTCAGGCTCATCAAAGGTTATAAGAGTCATGCCTAATCTACCCGCGATCGTAGGCAAAGGCATATCAGCGATATCAGCAAGCCGTGGTGTAAGTAAACCTAACCTGAAGATAGCTAGCAGTATTTTTGAATCTGTTGGAGACGTTATATCCCTTGATGAGAAATATATAAATGCTGTTACAGCTATCTCCGGTAGTGGCCCTGCTTATTTCTTCATGTTGATGGAAAATATGATTGAGGCAGGTATTTCCGCCGGACTTAAAAAGGATATTGCGCTGAAGCTAGTTATCAAGACAGCGTTAGGATCTGCTAGCTTACAGCAGGAGCTTGGAGTTTCACCAAAGCTATTGCGTGAGCAGGTAACCTCAAAAAAAGGCACAACTGAGGCCGCGTTAAAGATTTTGAAGAAAAGAGGTTTTGACCGTGCTGTAAAGGCAGGGGTGAATCAAGCGATCAAGAGAGCGAAAGAGCTCTCTAAATAAAGAGTGAGGTGAAAGACCATGTTTATTTTAAGTAATCTCATATTAAGTATTGCGCGGCTCTTGGATATTGTCATAACATTATTTTATTGGCTCATTATAATAAGGGCACTGGTAAGCTGGGTAAACCCTGATCCTTTTAATCCTATTGTTCAGTTCTTGCAGAGGGCAACAGAGCCGGTCTTATCTCCAATAAGAAAGGCATTCAGGATGCAGTTCTGGGCGATTGATATATCGCCGATTATTGCTATATTGTCTCTGCTTTTCTTACAAAGTTTTATTGTTAAGACTCTGGCGGATCTGGCAGCTAGGTTGGGATGAGAGTTTCAGTAAAGGTTCTACCGCGCTCATCAAAGAGTGAAATTATTAAGTGCGAAGACGAATCTCTTAAGGTCTATCTTAAAGAGTCACCAACAGATGGTAAGGCGAACAAAGCGCTGATTGAAACATTAGCCGCATTTTATAATGTCAAGAAATCTAGCATAAGTATTATAACAGGAAGTAAAAGTCGCAAAAAAATTGTTGAAATAAGTAAAGGTTGAGTAATAGGGTATAAGCGGAAACTTAATCCCTGCCGGCAGGCAGGCTTAATCCTTAATACTTAATCCTTAATACTGAAAAAAACGGAGGATCAAAGTGGCACTACCAAAACGTAGACATTCCAACACAAGAACGCGAAAGCGCCGCACGCATGATAGTTTGACAACGGCATCTCTTACGAAATGTTCAAACTGCGGCGCGACTGTTCTTCCCCACCACATATGCGCTAACTGTGGATTTTACAGAGGAAGACAGATAGTAACTATTGTGAAAAAAGAGAAGAAGAAAAAAAAGAGATAGCGTTTAGTTAAGATAAAATCTTTTTTTGAATTCAATATAACAATAGAGGAAATTATAAGATAATGCGTATCGCGATTGATGCTATGGGTGGAGATAATGCCCCTCATGTAGTAGTTGAGGGTGCGCTAATGGCTGCTAGCGAATTCGGTTATGATATTGTCCTGGTTGGAGACAACGCTCTTATTCAGAATGAGCTCTTTAAAAAAGGGGCCAGGATGCCTAAGAATATCAGCGTATGCCACGCCTCAGAAGTTATAGGTATGCATGAGCCTGCCGCCCTCAGCATTCGCCGAAAGAGAGATTCTTCTATAAGCGTTGGGGCGCAGCTTTTAAAGAAGGGAAATGTCGACGCGTTTGTCTCAGCTGGAAACACAGGAGCTGTAGTCTGCGCGATAACTCTTCGTATGGGACTTCTTGAGGGAGTCCATAGACCGGGAATAGCTATTATCTATCCAACATTGAAAGATCTTTGCGTGCTAATAGATGCTGGCGCGAATATTGGACCCAAACCTGAGCATCTTATGCAATATGCTATTATGGGCGATGTTTTGCAAGAGCATATATTTAATAAAAAAGACCCGAGAATAGGGCTCTTAAATGTAGGGGAAGAAGATACTAAGGGTACGGAGTTTATAAAAGAGACCCACGCCCTTTTAAATGCGAGCCCTATAAGATTTTCAGGAAATGTTGAAGGTGGGGATATATACACCGGAGACTATGATGTTGTAGTCTGCGATGGTTTTGTTGGGAATGTAGTGCTTAAGGTATCTGAGAGTCTGGTACATACGCTTACGACCTTTCTTAAAAGAAAACTTAAACAGGGTATTATAACTCAGATAGGCGCTTTCTTGAGCTTACCAGCTTATAGATCGCTTATGAAGGAGATAGACCATTCAGAGCATGGAGGCGCGCCGCTCTTAGGAGTAAATGGTGTATGTATTATCGGCCATGGTAGTTCATCCGCTAAGGCGATAAAGAACGCTGTAAGAGAGGCGGCGGAATTTGTAAGCCATAAAGTCAATCAGCATATAGTAGATAATATAAGAGAGGCGTCGCAACACTTTTCCAAAAAGGAGTAACTATATAATGGCGAAAGAAAAATCTATTGGTATTGCCGGCCTAGGTATGTATGTGCCAAAGAAGATTCTGAGCAATGAAGACCTTGAGAAGATGGTCGATACCTCAGATGAATGGATAACGACCAGGACAGGTATTAAGAAGAGGCACATTGCCGCTCCTGGTACGCCAGCGAGTACTCTTGCGGCGAAGGCTGCTAAGAAGGCCTTAGTTAATGCGAAGTTAAAGCCAGAGAATCTCGATCTTATAATAGTAGCTACTATAACACCTGATATGCCTTTGCCATCAACCGCGTGCTTTGTTCAGGCAAAGATAGGAGCTAAAAACGCAGCCTGTTTTGATCTTGGAGCTGCTTGCTCTGGTTTTATCTATGCTATGGTTGCTGCAAAGCACTTTATTGCTTCAGGAATGTATAAGAACGCGCTGGTGATCGGTGTTGAGGTCTTAACATCTGTAACCGACTGGACAGACAGGAATACCTGTGTTCTTTTTGGAGATGGAGCGGGTGCCGCGGTGCTTGAACCTGTTAAATCTGGTGGTATCGTATCTCATTATTTGGGGTCAGATGGCAACCTCTCCAATCTATTGTATCTTCCTGGGGGTGGGTCAAGATACCCAGCTTCTAAAGATACCTTGAAGAAGAAGATGCATTATATTAAGATGAGCGGAAGCGAGGTCTTTAAATCTGCTGTAAGGTTAATGGCTGATGCCGCTACGAGGGCAGTATGTGACGCTAACCTGACATGCAAAGATATATCACTTCTTATACCGCACCAGGCTAATATCAGGATAATAAATTCAGTTAGGCGGCGCATAGGCTTGCCAGAGGAAAAAGTTTTCTTAAATGTAACAAAATACGGAAATGTCTCCGCAGCCTCAACTATAATGGCGCTGTGCGAAGCGGTCAAAGAGAAGAGAGTAAAGAAGGGTGATGTAGTGGTATTGGTTGCGTTTGGGTCCGGCTTTACCTGGGGTTCTATGGTGATTAGATGGTAGAGGTTGGACTTATATTTCCTGGGCAAGGCTCTCAATATGTAGGAATGGGTAAGGCGCTCTACCAAGAGCATGATATTGCCAAGCAGACTTTTGAGCAGGCCAACAAGATACTCGATTTTGATTTAGCGAAACTATGTTTTGAGGGTCCTGCTGAAGAGCTTGTAAGGACTAAAAATTGTCAAGTGGCGATAATGGTAGCCTCAATCGCTGCCTTAAGAGTTCATCTGTTGCAGAGATCAGAGTATATACCACAGGTGGCTTTAGGTCTAAGTTTGGGTGAATACACAGCGCTTGTTGCCGCAGAGTCGCTAAGTTTTAGTGATGCTGTTAAGCTTGTTAGATTACGTGGTCAAGCTATGGAAGAAGCTGGTATAGAAAATCCAGGAAAGATGGCTTCGATTATCGGATTAGATAAAGCTGCTGTGGAGATTATATGTGAGGAATCTGGGGCTGAGATAGCAAATCTCAACTGTCCCGGGCAGGTAGTTGTTTCAGGCTCTATTGAGGCTGTGGATAAAGCAGCCATTCTTTCTAAGGAGAAAGGCGCAAAACGGGCAATTATGTTAGATGTCAGTGGCGCGTTTCATTCTACTCTTATGGCAAGCGCGTCGCATAAACTTTCCCAGGCTCTAAAAGATGTTATTATTATGCCGCCACAGATACCCGTTATATCTAATGTAACAGGATCATCCGAAGATGATCCTGATCAGATAAAAGAGAATCTGATCGATCAATTAAGCTCAACTACCCGATGGGAAGAATCTATAAGGAAGGTCGCCTCTGGCGGTGTTGAAACTTTTTTGGAGATCGGCCCCTCTCAAGTACTAAAAGGTTTGCTGCGCAGAATAAATGCGGATCTTGCATGTTTTAATATACCTGCGTAGTCCTATGTGCTATAATTGGTGCATATAAAAAAAGGAGGTATTGAATGAGACGCATATTAGCTATTACCATCAGTTTTATTTTTATCTTTACTGCCACTGCCGCTTATGCCGCCCCGATAGGAAATCCATCTCTGCCCACCATGCTAAAGAAGGGCATCTTCTTTAAGGACGAGAATTCTACGTTTGGACTCCTTGTTATACCAGAAGCGGATTTTACACTTGATCGAAAGCTTGATAAGGGAAAAGAGAAGCATATATATTCATTTTATGGAAGCAGAGCGGGAATCGTGATGGCTGATAGGTTTTTTGTTTATGGCTTAGGTGGTGCTGCTGAGGCAAAACAGAAATTTGAGGTTTCATCCGGTAACGAGATTGAATGGAAGACAGAGATGGGCGCATCTTGGGGTGTGGGTGCAGCGATTCTCTTGTATCAGAAAGATATTACTATTAGAGATAAGGCCACCTTAAGTATCGGCATAGATGGAAAATACAGAAGTTCAGATCTTGATGTTGAAGAGGTGATACGTAACGGTGCTAGTAACAGCGCTACAGCATCTGGATTGAAATATGACTACGATGAGATGCAGGTCGCAGCTGGCATATCGGTTCAATTTGATCAGTTTATTCCATATGGTGGAGTAAAATATGCTGATACAAATGGCGAAGCCGCTGCCACGATAAATGGGGTTCGTTATGTACAGGATTTTGAGCCAGAATATAATTTTGGTGTATTTGCTGGAATGGATATTATAATTAATGATTCATTTGCCGTTAATGTAGAAGGTAGATTTAAAGATGAGACCGCTGTTGGAGTAAGTGGAATAGTGCGGTTTTAGAAAACAAGGGAGGTAATTTCATGGAGAATACGAGTAATGCTTCTTCTGCTAACCCATTAGATATAGGCAGATGCTTTAGAGACGCCATGGATGTTTATAAGGGTAATATCCTGATGCTTGCGTTAGCTACACTTATTTATATATTTGGTATGATGTTTTCTGTGTTTACCCTTTTTATTATTTTAGGACCATTATATGGCGGCTACTGTCTTATGATGCTAAATGCCATGCGCAAAGAGGATAAGAGAGTAGAACTCTCCGATTTCCTTAAGATTGTGCCTATATTCTGGCCTCTTGTCGGCTTGTTTGCTTTGCAGACTTTATTGATATTTTGCGCAGCTTTTGCCCTGATAATACCTGCCTTAATTTTAGCAACCCTGTGGATGTATAGCATACTTTTTATGATAGATGAGAATATAGGTGTTGTGGATTCCATGAAGGCTAGCTGGAACCTGGTTAAAGAGTGTGGTTTTTGGATTAATATTGCCCTGCTTGGTATAAATGTGCTGATAAGCACTATACCAGCTCAGATTCCATTAATTCAATTAATAGCATGGGTCTTTGTTACTCCATTTGCCGCCTTACTCTTAACATCCGCTTATATGCAACAGCATGATAAGCCTGTAGTGACACACCAGCCTGAGATAGCAGACTCTGATGGAGAAGATGTAAACCAGATAGTTTAAAAAAGGGGACGGTTCTGTTTTTTTACTCACGGCAATAGTGAAAAAACAGAACCGTCCCCTTTTTTATAGGTTGCTTCTTAGTTGAATTGATAGGGTGTTGGGTATGGGAAAAAAGAAAAATTTACGCGACAGCATAAAAGCATTTACACTGATCGAGGTCTTGATAGTTGTTATGATCTTGGGCATATTGGCAATGTTGGCTTTACCTTCCTATAATACGATGGTTGCCAAAGCTTATGTCGCGGATGCGTATATTCAGCTTGGCGCTATGGCAAGACTGGAGAGAATATATTATCTTGAGTATGGTGAATTCCTTCTTATACCTTATGGCCAAATTGAGGGGTTCGAGAGATTAGGGTTTGGCCCACCTCACAGCGATCATTGGCAATATGGCTTTGGAGTTCCGTATGGTGGCGCGCCTTTTTTTGCGCCTTGTGCAAATAAAAGGATGGGCACACGTTTTGGTGGAACTAATGTATGGTATAGCATGACTCATAATGAGATACACACATTGGATACCAATCCTTATCCTGGAGTTACGACTGTGTCAGCAGGGCAGGAATAAAAATCTATAGTGAAGATAGTGCCGCTTTTAGGAGCGCTTTTTGCAGATATTGTTGCATCGTGTTCTTTCAATATACTATGAACCACCGCAAGACCTAAACCTGTGCCGGTATCTTTAGTTGAATAGAATGGTTCAAAAATCCTTCCTAAATCTTTATTCTTAATTCCAGATCCAGTATCGCCAATCTCTACACAGAGTTTTTTATCCACTTTATGAGAGGTTACTCTCAGAGTCCCGCCCTTTGGCATTGCCTCAATCGCGTTCTTGATAATATTAAAGAATACCTGTCTTATCTTGTTTGAATCAGCGCTTACAATCGCGCCCTTATGCGTAGAGTCCTTAACCAGTCTAATATTATATTTTATCATCTCCGCGGAGAGTAGATTTAGTGTGTATTCAAGAAGTTCATGCATATCGCAAGGCGCGATACTAAGCGCGGAAGGTTTTGCGAATTCAAGAAGCTGTGATATAAGAGAATTGATCTTGGTAGTCTCCTGTGAAACTATGCGGGAGAACTTCTCCCTGAAATCAGCGTCATCGAATTTCTTGGGCAGATATTCCGCGAATGTCTTAATTGCTGTTAAGGGATTTCTTATCTCATGCGCTAGACCGGAAGCCAATGTTACTAGCGCCTTGCGCTTGTCAGATTCAAGCAGCTCTTTTTGCAGTCTCTGGTATTGACTTTTTACGTAAAATTTATCAATCAATGACTGAACTCTGTTCTTAACCGGATTAAACAGTATGGCTATTAAGACTGCTGCCCAGAGAGTTATCCAGAGAGAATTATAACCCATGGCGTTTTGCAGCAGCCGCTCTGATAGCAATATTAACACGATATATGATAAAGATATTAATAGAAGAGATATCGAATATACTAATGTACGCCTTATTACCAGATTCAGATCCAAGAGGTTATGTTTTAAGACCGCATATGTAAATATAATAGGATATAAAAAAATAATATGTTCTCCTAATGGAGGTATAAGTATATTGTAGAAGAGAGGAAGTATCGTAGCTCCTCCAGCAAGACCTATTATAGAAGCAACCAAGACATATCTTATCTGATTCTTATTTGAAGATGACACTGAGCTCAAGCTTGTTAGCAGCAGGTAGATCCCATAGCCTGATATGAGAATATACGCTATGATCCAAAGTATATATAAGTTACCCGCTTGCGCGTAGAATTTAAAGAAGAGCTTTCCTTCAACGCCCTTTATAAAAAAAGTGGTAGGCACTAATATCAGAAGTAAAAAACTCGCGATATAAGAATAGAGCACAACCTTTTTCTTATTGAGCCTCAGAAGATTGACTATAAAGTTAAGGTAAGAAGGTGGAATAAATACAGCTGCTACATGAAGAAACCTGGCAGTGAACAGGGCGGAGGCCGGGGTATCAGACAGGTAATGCAATAGCAGAAAAAAACTCCAGCAGGCAACAATAAGATTTAAGCGGACAAGAGAAAGATGTAACGAATTTTTTGGGTTTTTGAAGAATACCAATGCCGCTAGACAGACACAGGTTATAATCGTTAGGAGGGAAGTAGCGCAATAGATATGCATCTTTTATGATGATGCCTTTTTGACTGCTTCAATCACATTCTTTGGTTCGAACGGCTTGATTATGTAGTTGGAGGCGCCTTGTTTGATAGCCTCAGCAGCTGTCTCTACATTCTGGTATGCCGTAACGATAATGACGTTAATATCACTATTAAGTGACTTTATATCCTTGAGCAGATCAAGGCCGCTTTTCTTCGGCATCTTAATGTCTATAAGCGCTATTTTGATATCAGAATTAGCTTTAAAGGATTCAATGGCCTCTTCGCTGTTCGCGGCAAAGGTAAGATCATATTTATCTGATAGTACTAGATTCAAGGATTCTCGCGCGGATTCCTCATCATCACATATAAGTATTCTTTGTTTATTCACTTTATCTACCTCCTAGAGCGCTGGCGGAGTAATAATACATATTGCCTGAAGCTCTCTTTGTCCGGGATTCTTAAAATGGTGTCTAATAGAACCATCGAAATACAATGTCTCGTCTTTCTTGAGCGTGTGGGTAGATGTTCCGATCTGCGCTATACACTCACCCTGCAGTACGTATAGGAACTTCTCAGTGCCCCTTGGAAGCTCTTCATCAGTACTTCTTCCGCCAGGTTCAACTTTGAGTATGACAGGCATCATTTTCTTAGAAAGCACCTTGTTTGTGAGCATGAAGTAAGAGGCCTTATCATTATGTAGGTAGCGATCTGTTCGGTTCTTTGTAGTCTGAAGATCAACCGGATTCTTATCAATCTCAAGATTACCATAGAGCTCCATAAGGCCTATATTCATGGCCTTTGCAATAGCCTGGTGCGACTGAATAGTTCCAGTCATCTTACTATTTTCAATCCTGCTCAAAGTGGCTAAAGCTACGTCACTCGATTCCGAAAGTTCTTTGAGTGTGATTTTTTTAGATTTTCTGAGCGTTTTTATTCTATTTCCGATATTCATAGTACAACTATAATAGCTCAATTCTTTGTATTTGTCAAGGTAAAATTTGATGAATAGTTAAATTTTATTGGTAATATTTGATGAATAATAAAAAATAGTTTGACAAATCATCAAATTTCTGCTATAACTCATAACTAGTAACGCATAACCAATAACTACAAAGAGGTGGGGGTTAGGAGATGTTTAATGGCAAAAGGAATAAAGATTAAGAGAAGTAAGAAGGAAAAACAGTTTACAAAAAGGAATCTTTGTAAGCTGAGGCATCTGATCGCTAAGATAATCGGGGGTTTGGCGCTCATTGCATTCAGCGCTCCAGCATTGGCTAACGGTAATCTAGTATGGCAGAGATCTGACAAGGGTATTAGTGAGACTGAAGTAATGGCTATATTTGTCGCGAAGGATAGAACCGGGCTGGCCTTTGCCGGAACCAGAAAAGGTATATATAAGAGCATAGATTCTGGAGCAAGCTGGAGACTCGCGCTGATGCTTAAGGGTGAAAGGAAAGGGATATATGATATCGCTTACGACTATAGTGAGAAGAGTACAATATACGCTGCCACAGGTGATGGATTATATTCTAGTAAAGATGAGGGGGAGAGCTGGAAGAACATCTTTAAAGGAAAAGACATTAATAAAAGAAAGGTGAATATGGTTACAATTGATAGCCGCGATCATGATATTTTGTATACCTCTACTCAAAAAGGGTTATTCAAAAGTTCTGACGGCGGCTCTAGCTGGTCCGCCATTAGGCACTTCTTAAACAAAGATATTATAGCAACTATAACCTTAGATTTGGGCATCTATGTCTGCACAAGAGATAATCTCTATTTTTCCCGCAACGGTTCCTCCTCATGGGAGCGGATTTTTACTGATAGATTATCACGAGATCAAGAGATCGATATTGATAGTCAGGCT
>JBHPDT010000013.1:0-31319 GCA_042577545.1 Candidatus Omnitrophota bacterium
ATAAAACAAAAGGAGGAAGTGTGAAATTTACAATAGGTTTTGAAAAGGAAGACACAGGTAAGCTTCATGAGATGTGGGATGAGATTGTAGAGACCAATAAGTGGTCAGAGGGAAGGTTTACTAAAGATTTTGAGGAGAAATGGTCTGTCTACAATGATGTGGATTCTGTAGCCTTTTCAAGCTGGGGAGGCGCGGCCCTGGCCGCGTTGGAGTTCTTTAATATAAGAGGAAAGACAGTACTCTGTCCATCAAATACTTTTATGGCTACACCACTAAGTGCCATAAAGGCAGGTGCAAATGTCGAATTTGTAGATTGTAATAAAAACGACCTGTGCATGAGCCTGGAAGACTTAAAAGAAAAGATCGATAAATACAATCCCGCGGCGGTTTTTATAGTCCATATAGGAGGTCATATAGCTTTTGAGATAGGGGAGATAGCCCTGCTTTGTAAGCAGAAAGGCATTGTATTGCTTGAAGACTGCGCTCACGCGCACGGCGCTTCCTGGAATGGCAAAAAAGCAGGCACATGGGGTGATGCGGGCATATATTCATTCTATGCAACAAAAACTATTTCAACAGGTGAGGGCGGCATGCTTGTTAGTAATAACGCAGCCCTGATTGAATTTGCAAAGAAATACAGGAACTATGGTAAATTTGAGTATGATGTGGAGGGACTAAATTACAGGATGAGTGAGTTTACGGCAGCTATCGGTTGCGTGCAGACGGAGAGACTTAATGATATTGTAGCTTGGAAGAATGAATATGCCAGGGAGAACCTAGATCCTCTGTATCCGAATCGTGTTAAGTTTCCAGATGGCATGATATCCGGGTATTATAAATATATAGTATTTGATGAGATTGAGAAATCCACAGGCAAGGTATATGATCAGCTGTGTCATGAGATTATGGGCAAAGATTATGATTTGCCAAACGCTGGCTGGATTGCAAAAAATCACTGGTGTGTTCCTTTATATTATAAGGGCGATGTTGAACAGAGTGCTGTGTTATTAGCTAGTGCAGAAAAGGAGAAAGTGTAATGAAGGTTTTAGTAACAGGCGGTAGCGGTTTCATAGGTTCTCATGTAGTTGATAAGCTTATCAATAAAGGTGTTGATGTGCGGGTGTTTGATGGCATAAGGCCTACCTTCAGGGATGATGTTGAATTTTACCAGGGCAGCCTCCTTGATCTTAATGATTTGGGCTTTGCCATGAATGGCGTGGACGCGGTTATGCATCTTGCGGCAGTAGCTGATGTTAAAGATGTGTTTAATGAGCCTCATTATGCTGAGTCTATAAATGTAAGAGGAACCATAAATGTGCTTGAGGCGGCCAGGAGGTCAGGTGTTAATAGGATTGTCTATGGAAGCACAACGTGGGTATATAGTGAGGCCGCGGTAGATGAGGTTGATGAGACCACACCGTTGCGTGCGCCCTCACATCTCTATACAGCCACGAAACTTACAGGAGAGTATTATTGTCAGTCGTATAGTAAACTATACGGGCTGGAGGTTACTATATTAAGATATGGCATACCATATGGTCCACGCGCAAGAGATGGCGCTGTAATACCTATATTTGTCAGAAAGGCCCTTAACGGTGAATCCCTTACGCTTGCTGGGGACGGTTTGCAGTTTAGAAAGTTCATATATGTTGAAGATCTTGCAGAGGGTAATGTCCTTGCCCTGAGCTCAGTGGCCAAAAATAAGATATACAACCTTGATGGCACGGATAAAATCTCTATAAAACAGATAGCAGAGACTATCAAGAAGATTTTGGGTGACGTGAAGATAGAATACGTACCTGCTAGGCCGGGTGATTTTTCAGGCAAAGAAGTATCAAGCAGGTTGGTGGCGGAGGAACTCGGATGGAAGCCAAAGATAAATTTTGAAGAGGGTTTAAAGAGGTATATTAACTGGTACAAACAGAGGGAATCCAGGCGGGCAGCTGACCTAGAAAGACTTGATAAAATTCTTAAATAAGGGATGGCCAAATAGAGTGAATGTACTTATAGTAGCTCCTCATATGGATGATGAGGTTCTTGGGTGTGGCGGGACAATAAAGCGTCATATAAGTAGTGGTGACCGTGTATTTGTTTCATTTATAGCTCACAGAATCTATAATCATAAGTTTGATAAGAGTAAAAATGATATTGAAAAGTCCCATTCCCTGAGGGCTCAAAAGATTCTTGGATATAGCGAGGCCATTTTTTTTGACTTAAATGATGAAAGGCTGGATATTGCTGTTCAGGATGTAATAATGGAACTTGAAAAATATGTTGAAAAGATTAAACCGGATGCTGTCTATCTTCCTTTTTGGGGTGATAACCATCAGGATCACAGGGCGGTATTTGATGCGGCTAGAGTTGTATTGCGGCCTTGTGCGACACCCTTTGTAGATAGCGTCTATGTATATGAAGTTCCGTCATCGACCGATCAGTCTCCTCCTCTGGTGAATTCCGCGTTTACACCGAATCATTATGTGGATATTACAGAACACATCGATACTAAGATAGAGACCTTTGGTTGCTATGAGACCGAAAAACGGGTATATCCACATCCGCGATCAGACGAGGCCTTAAGGGTGCTGGCTAAAAAAAGGGGCACTGAGATTGGATTTGAATATGCAGAGGCTTTTATAATGCTGCGTAATAAATGGGGATTAAGATGATACTAGGAATTACACCTGCCAGAGGCGGAAGCAAAGGTATGCCGAGAAAGAATATAAAGCTTATTGCTGGAAAGCCGCTTTTGGCCTGGACGATAGAGAAAGCTAAAGAGTCAAAATTGATTGATAGATATGTTGTATCCACGGAGGATGATGAGATAGCCGTTGTTTCCAAGACCTTTGGAGCGGAAGTCTTACCTAGGCCTTCTGAGCTCGCTACAGATACAGCCGATACTTTAGATGTATTAAAGCACGCGGTTTGCAGTCTACCCTGCGACATAGTTGTATTGCTTCAGCCGACTTCCCCCATCAAGAACGAAGGCCTTATAGATCATTGCATACGGGAATTTATTGATAAAGGGTACGATTCATTGGCAACCGGATTTTATTGCACGTATACCGAATATGGTCAAGATAGGCCCAGAAGACAAGATATGGAGGGTTTTTTTTATGACGATGGCAACGTATATGTCATGAAATCCGACCTTATCAAAAGGGGTAACCAGTACGGGCTTCATATAGGACGCAAGGTAGTCAGCCGCTATGAGAATGTTGAGATAGATGATGAGTTCGATTTCTGGCTAGCGGATAAGATATTGAATGCGCGAGCTAAATCGGAGGGCGGTATATGCGTATAACTATTCATCAGCCTGAGCATATGCCCTGGCTCGGGTTTTTTCATAAGATAAGTATGGCTGATGATCTTGTTATATTAGATAGTGTGCAGTATAGAAAAAATTATTTTCAAAATAGAAACAAGATACTAACAAATGAGTCATGGCAGTGGATAACAGTACCCGTTAAGAATAGTTTTGGCCAGCTTATTAAGGATGTACAGATAGATGGTGATAACAAGGTTTGGAAAAGAAAGTATTGGGATAGTGTATGCCATGCTTATCAAAAGAAACCATTTTTTAAGCGGTATGCTAAGGATATAAAGGACATTATCTGTAAAGAGAGGATATTCCTGGCAGAATTAAATTGTGCCTTGATATTTAAATTGATGGATTTTCTAAAACTTACTCCTAATGTCATAAGGTCATCTCAGATGAAGGTTCAGGGCAAAGGGAGCGAGTTGTTGCTTGATATATGTATTAAGGCCAAGGCTGATACTTATATTTCAGGTATTTCTGGCAAGGAATATCTGGATGTTGGCAGTTTTGAAAAGTCTGGCATTAAGGTTGTCTTTCAGGAATTTCACCACCCAATTTATGACCAGATGCGAGATTGTTTTCTGGAGTGTATGTCAGTAATAGATCTTTTGTTCAATTATGGTGAAAAATCTCTCGATGTGATAAAAGGCAAAGGCGTTGCAGTAATGGAAGAGGTTTTGCTTTAGGATTTATCCCTACTTATAGGAAAATCAGATATGGAACAAAAAATAAAGGTACTCTTAGTAGGTCCGTATAAGGATAGAGATGGTTCGGGTGATTCATTTCTTGCGCCACCTTTCGGATTATATAGGATGAAATTTTATATTGAGAACATATTATCGAATGTTTCAGTTGAAGTTGTTGATCCAAATATATCTGATTTCCGAAGTTATGAGGGCCCATACAATATAATCGGTTTTAGCCCTCTTCATTTAACACTTAGCAATGATCTATATTTGTTTCAATGCTTAAAGGAGCGCTTTCCCGATGCCATATTTATAGTTGGCGGCATAGAGGCATCTTTTTTAAGGGAGGAGATCTTTGAGTTCGCGCCATTTGATATGCTGGTATTGGGTGAAGGTGAGAAGCCGCTACTTCAGATAATCGAGAGGGTGAAATCGGGGCAGAGTGAATTTCATGGCATTAGATCTGTATATATAAGGTCAAACGATAGTATAATTTTTGGTGGTTATGGAGAGCAGCTAAATTTAGAAGAGATGATTCAGATCTATGACGCGTACGATCCATCGCGCATTCCTTATGATAACTACTGGAACCATAACGCGAAGTTGTATGATGAGCCAAACAGGATTGAGATAAATACTATAAGAAGCATATTTTCTAACATGTGTCCTTACGGGTGCAAGTTCTGTTCTACAACGAATTTTCTATCATATTCTTACCGCGGTGAACTATCAAGTAAAGCCAAATATCACATTATTCCGGTCGAAAAGACGATAGATTTTATAATTAAGACTTATGAGTCTTGGGCTGATGTCGAGACAATTATATTTGATGATGATAACCTTTCTTTGAGCCTTGAGTACTTAAAGGAGTTGAGTTTGCGGATCATATCTTTAAAGAAAAACGGGGTTTTAAAACAAGGGGTGTCTTTTATTTGCCAAGGCAGGCCCGATGTTTTCTCGCGAGCTGGAGCGGATATCCTACCCTATATGAAAAAAGCGGGATTTCGTATGATAATGTATGGTGTTGAATCTTTTTCTGATCGGGTTCTTTTGTCCATAGGTAAGAGGCTTAAACGAGAAGACGCTCTTAGATCTATAGATAATACCTTGAGTGCGGGCATAGAACCGCTTGTATATATTATTCTTTTTACCCCTGAGATAAAAAAGGATGAATTGCTAGAAACATTAGATATATGCCTTGAGCAGATACGGAATAATGTGCAGGTGAGTACAAATCTTTTACTTATGGATATACCTGGTTCGGATTTTTATTATGATAATTCCATGCGAAGATACCCTAAGGAATATGCGATAAAGCCTGATATCAAATTTAGCAAGTCTGATTATATTTGGCCGTTTGATCAGGAGATGTATCTGCTGGCCAAGGATTTAATAGATAATTATTATAGCTATGAGAACAGTTTTAAACAAAAGTACGGCATAAGGCATATTCCTGGGCGCGTTTATTCACTGGTTATATTCGATGCGATTTACGCGAAATTTGGATTGCATGAGAAACAAAGATATTTAGATGATTTTTTAAAGGGGGCTGTTGTCAGTTATTCATAATGAAGGTAGCTTTACCTGTATCTCAATATTATAGTGAAGTTAGATCTAAGTTGCTTCCGGTCTCAGGCGCGCTGTTTATACGTCAACGCTCAGATCTTGACAAAAGGATGCGTGGAAAGGATGCGATATTTCACGCTAATGGTTTTATTGATGATGGTTTTGATGATATGGTAAATAATAGAGAATTTTTGAGTTATATAAACAATGAAATTGAGTTACTTTCCTTTGATCTGGGGCCATCAGCTCTTCAAGTCAAGTGCCATAGCAGCGATGGGTATATAACTAGCCATGCCCCTTTGTCTGAAATAGAGATTTTTAATATAGCAAAAAATAAAATAGGTAACATGCGCAGACTCTATAAAGGTCCTATATCATTGGAAAACCTTGACTATCATCCTACGGGTGCTTATGAACATGTCTGTGAACCTGCGTTTATCAGCAAGCTAATTAATGATTTGGATCTATTTTTTACTTTGGATATAGGGCATGTGGAGGTTACATGTAATAATTTATCCTTGGATAAATATGAATATCTAAGAAAGCTGCCGCTATCTCGCGTTTTCGAGATTCATATAACACATTCTCCTGGCGCTGAAGATATGCATATGTTGCCAACTGATCAGGAATACGATCTTTTAGATTATGTGCTTGGTCACTCTTGCCCGCGATATATTGTTCAGGAATATCATTATGAGCCGGATGGCATGATTGATGGGGTACGACGACTTGTAAAGTTTCTTAAAAAACGGGGCTGCTATGAGAATTGAAAAGGATCAACTTTGTCTCTCAAGTTTCAGGGAGAACCTTTTTTTCCATATTCAAAGAGGTCGAGGCCATATTCTTCGGTACATGATTAATAGAATGCAATGGCATTTATATCCCCGTTTTGGCATAGTAGGCCATTTTCCATTACATGTGGATATCGAACTTTCGACAAATTGCAACATGAGCTGTCCTATGTGTTATAGAAGAACTCAAAAATTCACAGATCGCGTGAAACCTCAATTGATGGAAGAGGATGTGTTTAAAAAAATCATTGATGAGGCGGTCGTAAACAGACTCTTTTCTATACGATTAAGTTTACGCGGAGAGCCGTTGCTACATCCTAAGATATTTGATTTTATTGAGGAGGCAAAAAGCAGGGGCATACCTGAAGTATCTATGCTAAGCAACGGACTCGCGCTGGATAATGACAGGTTCAAGAAGCTCATAGAGCTTGGATTTGATTGGCTGACATTGTCGGTAGATGGGCTTGATAGTACGTATGAGTCCATACGAAAGCCAGCCAAATTCGAAGAATTGCTTAAAAAGATAAAAAGTTTTTCCGAACTCAAGAAACAACATAGAAGCCGTAAGCCAGTGCTTCGTATTCAGTCCGTATGGCCTGCTATTAAAAATGATCCAAGGCGTTTTTATGAAACATTTTCTCCTTATGTTGATTCTATAACATCCAATCCTATGATAGATTTCCTTCAGCAGGATTCTGATGTAGAGTATGACAGAGATTATGTTTGCCCTTATCTGTATCAGAGGGTTGTTATAGCGGCTGATGGAAAGGTGCTCTTATGTTCCTTTGATGATTATGAGTATCATATCATAGGTGATGTAAAAAAAGAGACGATTTATAATATATGGCACGGTAAACCTATGTCCGAGGCAAGGGCGTGGTTTAAGGAAAAAACAAAAAAGTGGTGGGAGAATGAGCCTTGTAAGCATTGTTGTTATCCAAGAAAGAAAGAGAGAGCGGGCCAGGCCAATATGGGCAAAAGAAATATTGAGGTCCAGAAATACGTAAATAGAAAAGATGAAATAGACTATGATAACGAACACGCTAAAAAGGAGAGTATTTCTGTATGAGTAGCTCTGTTTTGATAAATGGAAGGGCCGTAGGCAAGGGTTTACCAGCTTATGTGATTCTTGAGGCAGGGGTAAATTTTGATGATATGGATGGCGCGAGGAAGCTTATCGATTCAGCTATAGATATAGGAGCTGATTCTATCAAGTTTCAGACATTTCACGCTCATACTACGGTTGTCAAGGGCGCTACCCTAGAAGATGGCAGGGGTACAGTTGATCAGTATGCCGAATTTTTGGAAAGCGAAGAGAAGCAGGGGGAGGATTTTCAAGCCGATATTTTTAAATATTGTAAGAAGAGAAATATAACAGCTTTTTCAACACCTAGTCATCCTGATGATGTCGATATGCTGGAAAAGATTGCGGATCCGCCAGCTTATAAGCTTGGTTCAGATGACTTGACTAATATACCGTTTCTTAAGTATGTTGCAAGATTAAAAAAGCCGATGATTATATCTTCAGGCGTCTCTTATATATCAGAAATCGATTCTGCCATAAGGGCGATAAGAGATGAGGGGAATGATAATATAATATTGCTGCATTGTGTTTCTCAGTATCCTGCTGATCCGGTTGATATGAATTTAAGGACCATGCAGACATTGATTAATACTTTTGATTTGCCGATAGGCTTAAGTGATCACACCCTGACTACCTCGATTCCGCTAGCTGCTGTTGCCATGGGAGCGTGTGTAATAGAAAAGCACTATACCCTTGACAGGGAAGTGCCGGGACCGGATAATTTTCTATCAATGGTTCCTGATGAAATGAGAACTATCATTAAAGGAGCAAGAGAGATAGAGTCAGCTATGGGCACGCCTTATAAAAGGATTATTAACGCGGAAAAAGATATGAGGCCTGTATTTAAGAAGTCTATATATGCTGTTAACAACATAAAAAAAGGAGAGGTAATAACAAGAGATAATGTAGATATATTAAGACCCTTAGGGGGTCTTGAGCCGAATCTTTTACCTAACCTATATGGTATGAGAGTCAATAAAGAAGTATTATCTGGAGATCCTATTACATGGGAATGTCTAAAGGGATGATTGAACAATCAAGACCGTGTCTACAAAAAGACGATTTTAATTATATTAGTGATATACTAAGGACAGGACAGGTAGCAAAAGGTAGGTTTGTAACTGAGCTTGAGGATAATTTCAGTCAGATGCTTAAGATAAGGTATTCTCATGCTACATCAAGTGGTACTGCCGCGCTGCATCTTGCGCTGCTTGCCATGCATATAGGCCCTGGCGATGAAGTTATTATTCCAGCGTACACATGTACAGCGCTTTTAAATGCCATAAATTATGTGAATGCTACCGCTGTTATGGCTGATATAGATTCAGATACTTTTAATATAACAAAGACTACTATAAGCAAGCGTGTTACTGAAAAAACAAAGGCTATTATTGTTACACATACGTTTGGTTTTCCGGCTGATCTGGATGATATACTTAAACTTGGCATACCAATTATAGAAGACTGCGCCCATTCTTTAGGCGCGTTGTATAAAGGATATCCCATTGGGTCCAAGGGCTTAATTTCTGTATATTCTATGTATGCTACTAAGATGATCGCTTCTGGTGAGGGTGGTATGATCTGCACAAATGATATGAAGGTATCAGAATTTGTCAAGGATCTTAATAATTACGATGGGAATCAATATTATAAAGTACGCTACAATTATAAGATGAGCGACCTTGCAGGTGGGCTGGCGTTGAGTCAATTTTCTAAGCTTGGGAGGTTCACCAATAGAAGAAGTTGTCTAGCTTTGCGATATAAGGAGTCACTAGAGCAAAGAGGCGTTAGGTTCCAGGCGGTACTAAAGGATACAAGCCCAAGTTATTATAGGTTTATTATAAGGGTTCCTGAGGCGGATATTTTCACAGAATCCCTTAGGGCAGAAGGTATTATTTGTGACAGGCCTGTGCGTAAACCACTTTATGCTTATTTTGATAATCAATTAAGCAGTGAATTTCCTGAAACCGAGTCAGTGTGGCGCGACGCTGTATCTATGCCAACATATCCCTCGTTGAGTGATGAAGAGGTATCCAGAATCATAAATATATCATTATCAAAATTATTGACCCAAAACATAGAGCAGGAGTTTTAACATATATATGGCTAAAGCGGTTGCAGTTATTGAATACAAAGAAGATATAGACCAGGCGCTTCGGGAATTTGCTGCTTATGATACGATATTTTTGTCAGTGAGCGGTGAGGCAAGCTATTATCTTATGAAGGAGAATGTAAGTTTTTTGACGGAGGATGATATATTGTCAATTGAGGAATTTAAGAAACTTGGTTATGAGAATTTCAAACTTACACAAGACTGGGTAACTAGCCTTGAAGATCGCATGCTTAAGGAAGTGCCGGAAACTAAGAACCTGAGTTTAAAGTTTTTTAGGGGCCATTTTTACAGATTAAAGATTCTAATGGACGCTGTAAGAATTAAACATGCATTATTTAAGAGACTGATAAGCAGTCATAGGCCTGATATTATAGGAATTCCGAAGGCCGCAGACCCATCACGAATTCATGATCACAACCTATTTTTTAACAGATCAGACTCCATATATGGTTTGGTGGGGGAGCGTGTTTCAAGGGCATTAAATATAAAATATATTAACTGGCAGAAGAATCATGATTATCCTGTTGCAGTGGATCTGCTAAAAAAAGTTACTCGTTTCTTGGGTAAAAAAATTGAGTTTTTAAGCAAACTGGATTTTGAGTCTGTTAATTCTAATAAAGATAAGAACAATATTTTAGTCTCAACAGCCAATTATGATATTGGTTCACTGATCGAGTCTATGTCATCTGAATATGATTTTTATATTTTTAACGGCCCGCTTCAGATATCTGAATTGAACACCGGCAAGCATATAAAGCTGGATACCCCTAATGTATATGATAGTAGAGAGCAGAAGGTTTTGGAAGATATTGGAAGAAGCATTTGCCCAACGGATGATTATGTTTTGGATGATATTTTGCAAGCCAGAATTGCAAGTTATATAAGAAATATATACCCTATCTGTTTAAGTAGTGTCAGTTATCTGCAGGCGGTTAATATAGATAAGCGGTTTAAGGCCTATTTGAATATTGGTGGCCTGCAGGATGTTTATGCTTCAATTCCTGTCCATTATTTTCAGTCCCAAAAGATTCCTGTTGTGACGATACAGCATGGGGCGTTCGGTTTTGCTTTGAATGAGATTGTGCGGTATGGAGATTATGGGCACGACGATTTCTACCTCTCATGGGGTGATGGCGTAGCGAAAATGTATGATAAGCGCAAGCAGGGGCAATGTAAAATAATATCAACAGGTTCTCATTTGATTCAGGATATAAGAAATAAGAGGAAACCATGTAAAGGAATTAAAAAAGTTTGTTACATGCCGAATCCCTTTAGGGCAAATACAGCCTATTACCCAAATGGTCAGGCATCGACCGATTCAAAACTATTCTTATCTGAAATAAGGTTCTTAAGCGAGCTTATCCCATTTCAGAAAAAATATGATATCACCTATAAGGCTGCCCCGGGCTGGGCCACGTATAGTAAACTTTTGGGGGTTAATCCGATAATTCCCTGGGTAAAGAGTAAATTTTCTGATATTCGTATATTATCGTGCCCACTGAAATCTGTAATTAATGAATATGACCTCTTTATTATTGAATGGCCAAGCACTACCCTCATACAGGCTTGTGCCACGAGTGCGGAGATTGTAGTATACACAGGCAATCCTTATCATAGGGTTGAAGATGAAGCTATGGACTTGTTGAGAAAAAGAGCACTTATTGCTCAGACTGAGGAAGATTTTGTTGATAGTATTAGAATGGTATTAAATGCGGGGAGCCTTATTTCTGATAATATTGACGACTCATTTTTATTTGAATATGGGATATGCAGAGATGGCAATGCCTGTCTAAATAGGATGGAGAATTGTATTAACGGAATCATCTCTGGTAATGACAATAATGAACATAATCATATTTTCTATCTAGATAAACATGCGGAGGTGCACGCGTGAAAAATTCCTTTGCGTTTTGGTTAAAGACAGATATGCATTTTGGTTTTGGATATTGCAGGAATCTGAGTGATTTCATAAAAAAACGAGGGTTTTATAACATACTTTTTTTAATAGATGAGGGTGTTATGAAATCAGATTACTGCAATGAGGTTCTGGGGAATATTAAATCAGAGGATCTGAATACAGAAGTAATAGGTCTTCGCGGGTCCCAGGAGCCTGATTATGATTATCTAGATTCCGTTGTTGTTAAGGTGCGGGCACTAAAAGAGTTAGATCTGATTATTGGTATAGGAGGTGGAAGTACGCTTGATATAACAAAGGCAGTGGCTGCATTGGTTACAAACCCAGGTAAGGGTATGGAGTATCGTGGATTTGACCATGTAAAGATGTCTGGCATACCTACCGCGCTAATCCCAACAACAGCTGGGACAGGAAGCGAGGTTACTATAAACGCTGTTTTTACTGACAAGAAAGAGATGAAAAAACTAGGTATCAATGGACGTTATATACACGCTACTTACGCTATACTTGATGGCGAATGGACCTTAAGTTGTCCACAGTCTGTTGCTGTATCTTCCGGCATGGACGCGTTAGTTCATGGGCTGGAAAGCTATATGAATAAGAACGCGAATATTCTGACTAGAATGCTAAGCAGCGAAGCTGTTTATATTTTATGTACAAATCTACCGGCAGTTATTGAAGAACCGGATAATAAGGAAAGGCGCCAGAATCTATTGTTAGGAAGTTATCTTGCAGGTGCCGCACTTTTTAATTCAGGACCCGGTATAGCAGGCGCCTTATCCTATCCTATTGGCGTACATTATAATGCGCCTCACGGAATGGCTGGAGGTGTTTTTGTTCCCTCTGTCGTAGAATATAATATAGACAGGGGATATTATGAATACGATAGACTACTGGATCTTATACAACCAGGTCACAAAATGAATGCGCAGGAAAAAAGTATTCTTTTCCATAAATTCTTGTGTGAACTGCTAGAGAAGCTTAAGGTTCCCAAAACCCTATCAGAATGGGGCATCACAGATGACGATGTAGAAGATATTTCCAAGCTAATGATACCAATGCAGCCGGCCTTTGATCAGAATCCAGTACCATTTTCTGTTCAAAAAGATGTTTTGGATATGTTAAAGAAGCATGTGAACAGTAGCAGGGTGTCTGCTAAATAATATGACGATTAAAAATGTATTAAATTTTTTGCGGATTCTATTTCTTCAAGCAATGATTATATGCACGATCTTCTTTGCTTTTGAAGTCTTATCATTTGTTAGCTACTATTTTATTTCGCGCAACGCGAAGAATAAAGCTGCTCTACAATCAAGTTCTGTTCAGGAGCTCAAGAAGATAGAGATAGCTCGATATCCTTATTATAAGTACGCTAAGGGGTTTGCGAAATTTACAGGTATTCATGGATACGATATATGGCTTGCGCACAGACTAGTGCCCAATAGTACTCAATATGGCAAGTTACGCGTTGATGAATATGGTTTTATATCCAACAATAATAGAGGTATCTCTGAGGCTGATCTTTTAAATCCACCGCCCGCAGGCTACAAGAGAATTATTATTTTAGGAGGTTCTACTGTTGCCGGATGCGAGGCATCTTCAAATAAGGATACCATAGCAGCTAATCTTCAGGATTATTTAAATCGCCAAAGCGGTCTGTATAGATATCAAGTTATCAATGCCGGTGTCCACGGGTATACGTCTTCACAATCATTTGTTTATACAGCTATGGAACTGATTCATTACTACCCGGACATCATAGTCACCTTTGATGGCCTAAATGACTGCGGAAACAGCTATTTTGCGCCGCTCTATGTGCCAAACAGATCAACTAATCAAAAGGCGTTTTTCAATAAAATCAATGAGTTATCGATTTTTCAGTTTCTTACTAGAGCGGATGTTTTAAGTTTCTTACCGTATTTTTTTAAGCGCGGAAAGTTTTTTGCAAGATTATATTTTCAGTATGGTAACATACCAAAGCTTGTAGACTTTTTTGTAAATAGGAAGGTATCTTATGCTATAAAATATCAAGATAACGAAGAAGGGATTAAGTTTTACGGAGATTCTATTGTTAATATGAGTGCTTTACTTTCAGCTCGTGGAATCAAATACTATGCGATTTTACAGCCCCAACTTTCATTTGCGAAGAACAAAACAGATAAGGAAAGAGGACTCTTTAGAAATATTTTGAACATATACCCCGATTATCAGGAGGGCGTCCGTGCATTTTATACAAAAGCAACCCAACTTTATGAACAATTGCACAATAAGGTAGATAACAACAGCACAATCTATGTCAGAGATTTCTCAAGATTATTTAAATCATATAACAATACGACTCTTTATTCGGACCCTGGTCATTATACTGATGAGGCCAATGCTATTATAGCCCAGGCTATAGGCGATCTTTTGATTAATACTGAAAATAATCCAGGCAAGGGGGCATGAATATGCCGGATTTTATTTTTTCCTCAACCTGTTTTAAGGAATGTGATCTATCCAGATTATTATATTTCCTGGCTGAAAACAATATAGATGGCCTTGAAATAAGCGGAAATCTAATGCGCAAAAGCCACGGGGATATTGTGCAATTAATGAACGAGTATAAAGACAGGATAAATTTTTATATTCACAATTATTTTCCTATTCCAGCGTCTCCTGTTGTATTGAATCCAGCAATGGAGAAGACCGCGGCTTATACTATTACGCGCTGCAAGAAGGCGATAGATCTATGTGTAGAGTTTAATATACCTTTTTATTCTATGCATGCTGGCATGGCCTTTGATCCCAATCCAGGAGACCTTGGAAATTCGCAGGCCCATTTTGAGCCTATAAGTCTTAATGAATCACGTGATATTCTTGTTAGGTCATGTGTAGAGATTGCAGAATATGCTAAGATCAGGGGGGTGGGAGTCTTGCTCGAGAATAACGTTGCAGCAAACATTAATTGTCCTAATAGATTGAATGACCGCTATCACCTAGCAGATCCGGATGAATCATCTAAGCTTATTGGCTTATTTGATAACTCGAATCTGGGCATGCTCTTAGACGTAGGACACTTAAAGGTTAGCGCTCAAACCCTTGGTTTTGATCCTAAGATATTTATCGCAAATTTTAGAAGACACATTAGAGCAGTCCATATAAGTGATAATAATGGCAATGAGGATCAGCATTTACTGATTAACAGTGATATGTGGTTTTGTGATTACCTGCCATGGAATCAGATAAGGTATGTATCTCTTGAAATCACGGGGCAGACTGTGGGAAAATTATTGTCACAGATGAGAATTGTAAGAAAAAGAATAATGGAATCGAAAAATGTCACTATTGTCGCTTAAAAAACATAATATTGGAGAAGGCAATCCTGTATTTCTTATAGCTGAGGCTGGTGTAAATCATAACGGTGATATTAATATCGCACATGAGCTTATAGATGCTGCCAAGGAAGCTGGGGCTGATTGCGTTAAGTTCCAGGCTTTCACTGCAGCTGAGACCGTTACATTAGGTGCGCCTTTGGCCAGCCATCATTTGGCAAATACTGGATCTGAATTGTCACATTTTGAATTAATAAGGAAATTGGAATTACCCCCAGAGAGTTTTACTGAACTTAAATACCATTGTGAGCAAAAAAATATCATGTTTTTGTCAACACCATATGATATTAGATCAGTTGCAAGTTTGATTAAACTCAATCCTGAGGCCATTAAGATTGCAAGCAGTGAAATGACAAATTATCCCCTGCTTGACCTTGTGAGGCGTTCACAAATACCTGTTATTTTATCAACAGGAATGGCCCAATGGAATGAGATCGTTGATTCGGTCAATTTCATAAAAGAGATTAATGAAAAAATATGCATACTAAAGTGTACATCTAATTACCCTGCTTCGCCTGATAGCACAAATTTATTGGGAATTCATAGATTAAAAGAAGCCTTTTCGCAGTGTGTTATTGGATTTTCAGATCATTCAATTGGGAATGAGATTAGTCTGGTGGCGCTTGGCCTTGGTGTCTCTATTATAGAAAGGCATTTTACTCTTGATAAGGATGCCTGGGGTCCTGACCACAGAGCTTCTATGAATCCAAATGAATTCACAAATTTTGTTAAAGCCATCCGCAAGTCAGAAAAAGCGTTCGGCAATAAGTATTGGCCCATACAGGATGAGGAGAAATCCCAGCGTCAAACTATGACAAAGGGAACTTATGCAAAGAGTAGCATGAAACAAGGTGATATAGTAGATCTTGCTCTCGTCATCTTTCTTCGCCCGGAAGGGCATATAAGCCCTAAGAACTTTTTTTTAAATTACATAGGCAGTAAGATTAAGGTTGATATTCCAGCAGGGACTGAATTAAAACCAGAGCATTTTATAATGGAGCGGTAATATTGTTATGAGTAAGTCAAACAAGTGCATAGCTTGCCGTAATGATTTAAATTTTGAGCAGATTCTCAGCATTGGCACACTTCCATTTTATTATGGAATAAAAAATGAAAATATAGAATCCGATTTGCGTGACCATAATCTTGCGGCAGATCTTTTAACATGCCATAATTGCGGACTTATCCAGCAGGTGATTTCAGGCAAGAGGTTAGCTGCTTTAGACAGCTTGTATCAGGGTTATTCCAGTGATGTTTCTACTCCAATGTCAGATACTGGTTGGGGCAGAGAAAGGGTGAAGGTTTTTTTTAAGAATGTCTCTTTTTTGTTCAGGCCCTATTCAGCTGTAGAGATTGGCTGTCAAAACGGATATCTTCTTTATGAGCTGTCTAATATGGGAGCAGAGAAATTATATGGTGTGGAACCCAGCTTACAAGTTCCTTATAGCAAGAATGGTTTTAAGGCCAAGATATATAAAGAGTTTTTTAACCCCAATAGATTTAAAGGCAAGATATTTGATACAGTGCTGGCTCTTTGGGTGTTAGAACACACAGAATACCCCGTTAAGTTTTTAAAGTCCGTTTCAAAGGTTTTGAAGAAAGACGGCCAGTTAATTATTACTGTACCTAATGCTAAAGGTCAGATTGCAGCTGGTGATCCAGGTCTTTTTATACATGAACACTTAGGTTACTATACTGAAACGAGCTTGAGAAATATTTTTTCCATAGCAGGATACAGGATAGTTGAGTTAAACATTACTGAAAGGGATTATTATATTACAGCGACAAAATCTAACAATCTATCTAAGATCGTACCCATGCCTGATAACAATATATTAGCCGAGTATGAGAAAAGGTTGAAGAATTTACTCACGCGGTTTAAGAGAAAATTGCTCCATAAGAAAAGATTGGGTCTATGGGGTGCGTGCGCCACTACAGCAAATTTAATAAAACTAAGTGAATTGACCGAATATGTGGTATTCGACAGTGATTCTGCCAAATATGGCAATGAGATATCAGGAATAAATGGCGTGGTCATGAAGCCTACTAAGTCTAATTTACGGCGAATGGCTGACTATATATGCATTGCACCTTATGGTCCTACAGATAGTATTAAGCGCATTTTGCAAGAGGAAGGAATAAGGAGTTTCGGTTTATTCGAGGGTTAAATAAATATGGATACTGCTAATATAATTAAAGAAAGTCTGCTGATCCGTCATTGTGAGGAAAAGTTGTTAGCGCTTTTTTCTGAAGGCAAGATATCAGGAACTACACACACTTGTATCGGTCAAGAGCTAAGCGGAATCGCTGTAGCTTCAGTTTCGCAGGAAGGTGATGTATTCTTTTCTAATCACAGGGGGCATGGACATTTTATCAGCTTGGCCAAAGATGTAGATGGGTTTTTTGGTGAACTCTTGGGCAGATCAAATGGTGTGTGTGGAGGAATAGGCGGAAGTCAGCATTTGCACGCGAAGAATTTCTTTTCCAGTGGAATTCAGGGAGGATTGCTGCCTATAGCTGCTGGCGTAGCATTAGGCAAGAAGATGCAAAAATCCGGTGATATAGCAGTTGTCTTTATAGGGGACGGAACATTTGGAGAAGGTGTTCTTTATGAGACTTTTAATATTTGCTCAAAGTGGCAACTGCCAGTTTTAGTAATAGTTGAGCATAATGGCATTGCTCAGTCTACATTAACTGAAGATGCTTTAGCCGGGAGCATAGAAAGCAGGGCCAGGGCCTTTGATATCACGTACGATAAATCTTGCACATTCGAATGGGAGGATCTTTTTAAAAAGGTTAAATCAGCTGTTAGTGCTGTTCGTTCTAAGGCAGCGCCTTTCATTCTAGAGATTGAGACAGTCAGGCTGAAGTCTCATTCAAAAGGGGATGAGACCAGGGATTCCGATGTTGTTAGTGAATACTGGGAAAGAGATAAGCTCTCCAAGATATCTGGAATCGCTGACTGCGATGTCTCTGTTATTTTACGTGATATTAAGGAGAGAGTTGAAAAAGCTCTGCATAACTCGGAAGCTATTCTGCCTAGGAAGTTTCAGAATAGGAACCATAATTACAATGCTGAAGTTAGCTGGAGAGCCTATAATTTTGAGCAAGAACGGTGCGCGACACTTCTGAATAAGGGGTTGTATACCTGCATGAAAAAATACAGAAATTTTGTATTATTGGGTGAGGATATCGAGGCGCCATATGGTGGGGCTTTTAAAATTACTAAGGATTTGAGTGCTCAATTTCCAGGTAGGGTTAAGAATACGCCAATAAGCGAGGCCGCTATTATTGGAGCCGGCATAGGCCTTGCTATGGAGGGTATAATATCGATAGTTGAGATTATGTTTGGGGATTTTTTAGGATTAGGCTTTGATCAGATAATTAATCATGCCAGTAAAATCCCTTTTATCTATGGAAAGAATCTAAGGTTGCCATTAATTATACGTACGCCTATGGGGGGTTACAGGGGGTATGGGCCCACGCATAGCCAGAGTATAGAAAAACATTTTTTAGGTATACCAAATTTTGATGTAGTAGCTATGAACTGTCGTTTTTCACCGGAGTTAATGTATGAACGTTTGGTTGATAACCTGGACAAGCCTACGCTTGTTGTTGAGAATAAGGTATTGTATACACAAAAACTTAGGACAGAGCAGATTGATGGTTTTGAGATTAGCTATTCTGATGAAGTTTTACCCTGTACCAAAATTAGCCCAAAAGGTAAAGAGCCTGATTTAACAGTTGTTTGTTATGGTGGAATGCTTGAAATGGTCGAAGCCTCCATTCAAAAGGTGTTTGATGAGTTCGATATTATATGTGAGGTTATCTGTCCGTTGGCTATTTTTCCATTTAACATAAACCCGATATTAAAGTCAGTCCAAACTACTCAAAGGCTAATTACGGTTGAGGAGGGACCGAGGTTTTCGGCTTTTGGGTCAGAAGTGATTGCGCAGATTATTGAATCAGGGGTTGGGCTGAAGAAAGCTATCCGTATAGGTAATGACGATATAATTCCGGCGTCCAGAGATCTTGAAGACCAAATACTTCCAAATGCAGAGTCTATAGCACAGGCCATGCTTAAGGTAATGGAATGAGACAGGATAAAGTTCACGAGATTAACGTGCCAAGAATAAATGCCAGTGATGATTCTGTTATTTTGACTCACTGGTATATTGAAGAAGGCCAGAACGTTTTATCTGGTGATCCCATAGCTTCTATAGAGACATCTAAGGCCTCATTCGATGTTGAATCTTCCAAGGCTGGTTATGTTTATAGAATTAAAAATCTGGGGGAAGCTGTCGCGGTAGGAGACGCGATCGCTATAGTCGTATCTTCATTGGATTTTCCAGTGAAGGAATATAGAGAGAGAAAAGAAAAGTCTGGTAAAAAGAAAGAAGTTGTCCAAGAGGAAAATAAGACTGCAGCTACCAGGTTTTCAAAGGCGGCGGAATCGCTTATCGATACTAATAGCATTAATAGGTCAGTGTTTTCGCATCTAGAACTTGTTGGGAAAAAAGACGTGCTCGATTATATAGATCGTAAAAGAACGGTAAAAAATAACCCTATTAAAGACAAGAGCATATCAAAAAAAATATTGATATTAGGAGGTGGCGGGCACGCGAAAAAATGCATTGAAATACTCAGGTCAAATGATAATTTTGAAATTGCTGGAATTATCGATAAGGATCTTGAAATTGGATATAAGGTTTTAGGTATACCTGTTGTTGGGCGTGACTCTGATTTAAGCAAATTTTATAGTAAAGGTATATTAATGGCTGTTCTTGGTATAGGCGCTGTAATAAATCATGTTGTCCGGACCAATTTTTTTAAGTTGTTAAAAGATATCGGATTCCATTTGCCAAATATTATTCATCCGAGCGCAGTTGTTGAGTCGACAGTCGGTTTGGGGGAAGGTAATCAGGTCATGGCTAACGCGACGATTGAAAGTTCAGTTAAGATTGCTGACAACTGCATCATTGACTGCGGATCGATCATATGCCATGACTGTGAATTTGAAGACAATGTTCATGTTGCGCCGGGCGCTATTTTGGCTGGAAGCATATGCGTGGGGCGCGATACTCTTATAGGCATGGGCGTAACTGTCTACATGAATTTAAAGATAGGCAGCCGGGTTGTCATTTATAACGGGTCCAATATAATGAGAAACATAAAGGATGAAGAAATCATATCAGGAGATAACCATAACGATTTAGACTTATCAAAGAAAGGAGGTTTAGGGGTATGAGCACAGAAATTAAGAATCTAAAACGAGAAGTTCCTTGGAGCGGGGTAGGAGCCATTTATACAGATGCAGAGATTGCGTTGATTACTGAGATAATGCGTAATACGCGGGATACTTTTACCCAAGGCAAGTACCAACAGGAGTTTGAAAGCGAGTTCTGCCGATACGGCGGGAATGAGTTTGCTTTTGCTGTTTCTAGTTGTACAGCAGCTTTGGAACTGGCAGCTCTTCTGGCAAGATTAGGGCCTGGCGATGAAGTAATTATGCCTGCGCACACTTTTTGCGCTACTGCAATACCCTTTGCAAGGACAGGGGCAAGAATCGTTTGGGCAGATATCGATCCAGAGACCTGGGTAGTGACAAACAAGACACTAGAGGCAAAGATTACATCTAAGACAAAATGTATTGTAGTGGTCCACCTCTACGGCCTAGCAGCAGATATGCAGCCGATTATAGAACTTGCTAGGAGACATGATATCTTGGTTGTTGAGGATTGCGCGCAGGCTCTTGGTGCTGAAAGTGGAGGCAAAAAGGTAGGCTCATGGGGAGATTTCGGGTGTTTTTCTTTTCATACTCATAAGAATATCACTACGCTGGGTGAAGGAGGAATATTGACTCTTCAAGATTCTGAGTTGGCCAAGCTTGTACCCGGGCTTCGACACAATGGCTGCCGAGCTTATCCCGAACCAAGGGAAAAATATTGGGTTCCGGCAATGGGCAATGTAGATTTTGATTTAGACAGAGTGTGGCCCTACAATTTTTGTATTGGTGAACCGCAGTGTGCGCTTGGAGCGATGCTACTTAAACGGATTGACGCCCTTATTGAAAAAAGAGTTGCCAGGGCAAGCCAGTTTATTGAAGCAGTCAAAGGCTACCCAGAGCTCATTTTTCAAAAGGTCCCAAAAGGACAAATTTCTTCAAGACATCTTTTACCGGCACGATATGATGGGAAAATTACAGGAAAATCTAATAATGATTTCATTGAGATTATGTATAAAGAATATAATATCAAAATTATTGTGCAATACTATCCGCTGTATCGATATCCCTTGTTTCAAAAGTCTGGATTTGGAGAGGCAGACTGCCCTGCTACAGATTATTTCTATGATAACATGGTCTCTTTTCCATTTCACAGCTGGATGCCGGATGAAGAGTTTTACTATATGCTAGAGTCCGCAGTCAAGACCCTGAAGAAATTACGTAACAGGGAGGCTGTTTGTGATCCTGCGTAGTAGTTTATAAAGGAGGAATAAGCCATGAAAGTAGTTATTGTTGGAGTTGGCACAACCGCAATGATTGTAGCCGATATTATTATTGAGAGCCATAATTTTAAGCTTGCCGGTTTTGTAGGTACCGCTAAGGAAGAGAAGAATCTGCGCCGTTCTAAGGTATATCATGACGCTCCTTTTTTGGGCGACCACTCTATCTTGTCAAGCCTCAAAAACGAAGATATCGTGGGTTTTATTGCAGCTGTTGGAGATAACCAGATCCGCGAGAAGTTGTTTTATAAAGGAACCCAAGCTGGTTTAATCCCAGTAAACGCGGTTTCAAGCAAAGCGAATATTAATCCCGATGTATCTCTCGGCAAGGGGGCGGTTATTTCACCTGGTGCGGTGCTTTCACACGGCGTCTCTCTTGGGAATAACATTATTCTTGATCCTTCTGTTACGATAGATGTCAATTGCTCCATTGGCGATCACTGTTATATGTATTCTGGAACGCTAATTTGTGGTGGGTGCGTTATCGAAAAAAATGTAACATTAGAAGCAGGTGTTATTGTAGAACCCAACAGGAAGATTGGGAAGAATAATCATATTTCCGCAGGTACTGTTGTGCGAAAAGACATAAAAGGACTTTACAGAAAGGAGGCCTAAGGTTGACGGTGACAGATAGAAAGCCTTTAATTTTGGTTACGGGTGGTGCCGGCTACGTTGGGTCTACCTTAATCCGACATGCCTTAGCCGTCGGATACCGGGTACGCTGCCTGGATCTCTTGGTTTATGGAGGGAAGTCGATTGCTGGTTTTATAAATCATCCTGATTTTGAATTTGTCAAAGGGGATATTCGTAACAAATCAGACGTAGAAAAATCCTTAGAGGCAGCAGAAGCAGTAGTACATCTGGCAGCTATTGTTGGAGACGGCCCCTGTCAAGTTGCCCCTAAATCGGCCTATCAGATTAATTTTCAAGGTACTCAGTTGCTTGCTGATTTGTCTAAGAAGAAACGAGTAAGCCGTTTTGTTTTTGCCTCTACTTGTTCGAACTACGGTATTATTGACGGCGCAGCGCTAATTGATGAAACCAGAAAGGTAAGTCCCGTTTCTTTATACGCTGAGACTAAGGTTGATTGTGAGGATTATCTAACATTGTTAGCAGATAAAAATTTTAATCCTACAATTCTTCGTTTTGCAACAGCATTTGGTGTTTCGTTTCGAACCCGTTTCGACTTATTGGTTAACTCCTTTGTTTATGAGGCATTATCTAAAGATAAACTCGTTGTTTTTGCGGCAAAAATGTGGAGGCCATATGTTCATGTTTCTGATATGTCCACTATCATTCTGAAGATTCTGAACAGAGAAAAGGAGAAGGTGGGTAAGCAAGTTTTTAATGCTGGAGCAACTTCACAGAATTACACAAAGGAAGACGTAGTTGAGATGATTGTAAAATCAATGCCCAGTCTTAAAATACATTATGCAACCGATATTGATGACAAAAGGAATTATCGCGTTGACTTTACTAAATTAGAGAAAACAATCGGTTTTACCCCTACTAAAACAGTTAAAGATGGCATCAACGAGCTAATCCTTTGTTTTCGGAATAACATATTAACAGATGCTGACTACGAAACGAATAATTTAGAGCGCCTCAAAGAGTTCATTGATGATGCGCTTCAAGGGAAGTTGCCGACTTCCCCTAACCCAGATTATTTTAAGGAATATATATATCGCCAATTTCATTTTCCAAGGGAAAAACCATCCGCATTATTTGTGGCGGAAGGTATTGCGGACTTGCTGAAGAACAATCGGCCTAGAGAATTTAAACCTTTATATGACTCTTCATCTGCTAAACATTGGATCTACAGCACTTTGAACCATATCCCCTATTCTCCGGAATTAGTGATGGGGTATATGTACATGAGAGATTATATGCAGATTAAAAACGTCTCTGGAGGGGCAAGAGTAACCTATCTTCCTTGGAACCTGAAAGAAACCTCTAAGGCGTGGAATACCGCAACAGAGATCATCACTTCCTATAAGGAGGGAAATCATAATGCAGAAAATTCCGTGGTCTTATCCTGAGATAAGAGGAGAAGAGCTAAACGAGGTTCTGGATTCCTTTAGAGCCGATTGGCTTACCATGGGACCTAAGGTAGCTAAATTTGAGCATGCTATGGCACAATACTTGCAGGTTCCATATGCTGTAGCTGTTAGTAATGGGACAGCGGCCTTAGATTTAGCTTTAAAGGCTCTTGGGATAGGACCGGGCGATGAAATTATTGTTCCCGCGCTGACTTACATTGCCACTCCGGCAGCAGTTTCCTATCAGTCAGCTATTCCTGTTTTTGTTGATATCGAACCTCAATCTTTCAACCTGGATCCGAAAAAGGTTGAATCGGCAATCGGACCAAAGACAAAGGCGATTATTTTTATTGATTATGGTGGAAATCCCGCAGATATTAAACAGTTGCAATCCCTCGCCCAAAGGCATGGCTTGATTCTTTTACAGGACGCCGCGCAATCCTTAGGGGGAATTTACGCGGGCAGGCCCTTAGGGGCACAGACTATGATTTCAACAATGAGTTTCCATATGGCCAAGGTAATGACTACTGTTGAAGGCGGAATGATATTTACCCATGATGCCGATATTGCAAAGGAGTTGAAGATTCGTAGAAATCAGGGAGAGTCAGGAAAATATCTCCATTCCCATTTAGGCACCAACGCTAGAATGACCGATTTGGCTGCTGCAATAGGGTTGGCTCAAGTAAAGAAGCTTCTATGGATGCTAGAGGAACGTCAGCGGGTAGCGCAACGATATAATTCCCATTTTAGTAGCTGTGATGAAATTGAGGTTATTCGTTGTCAGCGCCCGGATTCGAGAAATGCATACTTTTTTTATCCCATTCTAGTAGAGAACAGAGACGCGGTGGCTGAACACTTGAAAACTAAAGGAATTGATACCCGCATCGCTTATCCCATGCCGGTGTATGAACAGGGGTTATATCGTAGTGGACGTACTTTATGCCGAATAACAGGCTGTTCAGTAGCAAAACGTTTTACCTCAAGGGTAATAAACCTGCCTATCTATCCGTCTCTATTAGATGAACAGGTGGATTGGATTGCCGCAGAGGTGTTAAATGCTCTTAGCAACACAGAAGTGCTGGAGGTAGTTGAATAATGAAGATTTTGGGCTTTGTGCCTGCCCGTGGAGGTTCTAAGGCGATACCTAAAAAGAATACCTATCCCCTAGACGGGAGGCCTTTAATTGCATATACTATTGAAGAAGCGTTAAAAAGTAAGGTGAATCGTTTAATCGTATCAACAGATTCACCGGAGATTGCTGAAGTAAGTAGACAGCATGGGGCAGAGGTCCCTTTCTTGCGCCCACAGGAGTTAGCTGGGGATCACTCAGTTATTGAAGATGCTATACTGGACGCGCTTAAGAAGCTAGAGCAGAATGAAGGTTATCAACCAGATATTATCGTTTTGTTGCATCCTACAACGCCACTGCGTATAGCAAAACATATTAATGAAAGCATTGCTCTTTTGTTGGAAAAACAGGCAGATGCGGTCGTGTCTGTATCAGAGCCGATGGAGCACCCTGGAGACATGGTTTACTGGGATTCTCAAGGGAAAATGCGGTTTTTATTAAACAGTGACCGCGGAGGGTGTCAACGGCAGCAATATCCGCAGTGCTATTTTATAAATGGTGTGGTGTTTACTTTTACCCGTAAAAGTTTCCTGCAGAATAAGAATCGGTTTGGTGAGAAAAATATGCCATACGTGATAAAACAAATTGATTCTATTGATATTGATTCTATGGATGATTTTTTAATTGCTGAGGCTATCCTTATGCAAAGAAGAATCGTGGCATTGAAGGAGTAAATATGGATCGTGAATGTAATGAATTCATAATCAAAGGCATGATGCCTTTTCGAGTCGATGGCTAACCTACGAAAAATTACATGGCAAGATATTAGCCAGAGGGTTTGTTGAGAAACTATTTGTAGGGATTGGTCGTTTAGGTCACGAGAGCTTTGTTGTTGGGATTTATCAAAAAGCGGAGATAACATCAAAATGATTAATTTGAGATAATATGGGATATCAAAGGTGCCTGGCACAGTTTAAGGCTATCGATTTAAACGAGATGCGTCCCAGTGGCTTTCTCGCGAAAGTCACACAATCGTGTGAGGAGAAGGATTCAAAAGTTGATAAAAAACATGGATGGAAAGACGTGGATAACTGCCCGGTCTGCTTTGCTACAGCACGTAGACAAGAATTTTTCAAATTTGGGACAGAGGTTGTATGTTGTAAAAAGTGCTCCCTTCGTTATGCAGCCAAGATTCCAGTATCTACTGAGGATATCTATTCTGATGAAGGTTATTTGCCCACCGCCATTGAGAGTTACATGAAAAATGTCTTTTATCGCAAAGAGAGGTTTGGCAAGGAGCGAGTGGAATTAATCTCACAACAGATTGGGAGTCCACGAGGAAAGCGTCTTTTAGATATAGGTTGTGGCACAGGGTGGTTTTTGGAAGTGGCCAAGGAGTGCGAATTTGATGTTTATGGCCAAGAATTAGGAAAGGGCCTGGCTAACTGGACGAGTGAACGGTTAGGAATCAGGATATTTAACAAATCAATATCAGGACTTTCAACTGAGATTAAATTCGATGTAATTACGATGTTTGATTTACTCGAACATGTATCAGATCCATTACAGCTAATTTTAAATTGCAAGAACCTTTTAAACAAAGACGGGATAATCGTAGTATTTACTCCTAATTTTGATTCTCTATCTATCCATATCATGAGGGAACACTCTAATATTATTGCCCCGGCTGAACATTTAACCTATTTTACAAAAAAATCCGCTGAAGTTTTAGCCCAAAAAACAAACTTAAATCTCACTTATTATCGGACATGCGGCATAGACCTGGGTGATCTGAAAAGTTACCATGAATGGCTTGGAAACCAGCAGCTTGCATTTGCCTGCGAGAGATTATACAATAGTCTACAACCACTGATTGATGATTCGGATGCGGGCAATCATCTTCGGTTTGTCTTAAAAAAGGAGTAGTGCAAAGTAATGGAAACAAAAGCACCTAATTTATGGCGGATATTTCTTGAAGCACTAGCAAAATATCCATTTCGTTCATTTCGGTTCTTTGTCGGCAATTTTTTTGTTGGTATAGCGCAGGTTGTTTCTATTGGCAGCCTTTATCCAATTATTGCCGCAGTTATTGAGCAGAACAGTCAGTCTGGCCGATTAATTAAATACTTCGATAAAGTCCTTTACATTTTTGGCTGTGAACCTGTTCTTATGAGTTATCTGTTTCTTTTTATTGGGATAGCTTCTTTGTCAGCTGGAATTTTCGTGGCTGTAGGAATAGATCAGGGAAGATTTTTAAAAGTTATGGAAATTGAATTACGCCAATCTATCGTAAAAACAGTGGTTGGCTCAAGATGGCAGGAATTGAGGAATTTAAATCACGGTGAATTTATCAATGTTGTTACTCGTGAAGCTGAGCTGTACAAGGTTTTGGTAAAAAATATCTTTCTTATCATAGGCACACTTATTCAACTTGCATTTTTTAGCTATTTTATTTTTAGGATTAATCTGAAGTTTGCTGTGATTAGTTTTATATTATTGTGTTTAGGTTTTTTTGTATTTATGCCTCTCATGAAGATTGCCAGTCGTCTGGGGCATGAGTGGACCGATGCCTTTGGACGATTAACTAGTAATTTAGTCAATAGCTCACGCGCCTTTAAAAATATAAAAGCAGGGTCATTGGAAAAGTTTCTTTTAAGATATTTCAAACCTATTGTATATGAAACGTCGCATGTATATTATAAGCAGCAGGTTCTATCCGCCGTCCAAGTAAGATCGATAGAATTGTTTGGCTATTGCGCCTTATCTCTTTTAATTTATATCGGCATTGAGGTTATGACAATAAATGCGACGCAATTGGTAATAGCTTTAGTCATTCTTAGCAAGATTATTCCTAAGGCCAGAAGTCTGAGCGATTACTTCCATCGGGCCTATGGCAATCTCCCGTCTCTGATAAAAATTCAGAAGATAAAAGAGGAATGTATGCCAGAAAAAGCAAAGAAAAAAGAAGAGGCGCGAAAGAAAAGATTCACAAACCCAATGAAGGTCATCCACTTTCAGGATGTAGGCTTTCAACACGATTCCACAGGCAAATTATTTGATTCTTTAACAGCCGAGTTTCATAAAGGGGAATTCTGGGCTATCTGCGGAGCAACAGGTTCAGGAAAGACAACTATTCTTGATCTTATTTCAGGAATTATTGACCCCTCTTTTGGAGATATTTTCTACGATGGCATCAATTCCCGGAAGGTAAGTCTTGATTCTTTGCATCAAAGGATAGGCTACTTGACTCAAGACAGTTTTATGTTTGCGGCCAGTATTTTAGAGAATATCTGCTGGGGACATGAAAATCCCGATTTATCTAAAATCGACCAGGTAATACAGATGTCGCAGTTGAACGATTTAATAAGGGAAAAAACATTGGATTTTCCCGTATCTGAAAGCGGGCAGAATCTTTCTGGAGGAGAACAGCAACGAGTTGTAATTGCCAGACTTTTGTTAAAATCCTACGATTTTATTTTAATGGATGAACCCAGTTCTGCGTTAGATTCAGAGACAGAGCAGAGGTTTCTTTCGGCCCTTGTTTCACTAAAGAAGAAAGTCGGCGTTATTATGGTGACTCATCGGCAGGAATACTTGAAACATGCTGATCATATTTTACGTTTTAATGGTAGCAACGTAGAAATAATACCTACAAATGTTGTAAAACCTGTATTAGTCACAAAGGAGTCCTAAGTGCCTAAGATGCCTGTAGCAATTGAAGTAAATTCAAATTACCATCACGTTTTGGGTGAAGACCTCTTTGAAAAAAAAGATAGCCGTTTTGCGCAATACAGAAGAAAGTGGAAAGAATGGCCTGAGAAATTTCACACAGGAGAATTTCCCCTATTTCTCGATATTGAAGTGACAAGTGCCTGCAACCTAAAATGCCCATTTTGCGCTACCACATTCAGGAGTAACAAGATAAAGAAGGGATTTATATCATTTGATACTGTAAAAAAGATAATCGATGAAGGTACAGAGAACAATTTATATGGGGTAAAATTCAACATAAGGGGTGAACCCTTGTTGCATCCTCAGATTCATGAATTTATAAAATATGCAAAAAAGAAAGGATTAATAGATGTTTATTTCAATACCAATGCAGTACTTCTTACAGAGGAGATTTCAATAAAACTGATTGATGGGGGGCTTGACAGGATATCAATCTCCTTTGAAGGTTACACAAAAGATGTTTATGAGAGACACAGAGTCGGTGCGAGCTATGAAATGGTTTTATCAAATATCGAAAATCTGCAGTCATTGAAAAAAAGACTTGGCGTGCAGCATCCAAGGGTAAGGATACAGACGGTGATGTTTCCGGAGTTAGAGCCTACGCTTGAGGAGTATAAAAGGTTTTGGATCCAACGGGCAGATGAAGTGGGTTTTCTTGATTATAAAGAGATGAAGGTAAAGAAAAAGGGTATTGCGTATCCCTGGGCATGTCCTCAGATATGGCAGAGAATGGCCATTTTTTGGGATGGCGCTATATTGCCCTGTAATCATGATGACGATGGCTTACTTACTTTAGGCAACGTTCAGCAAGCCCCCATAAAAGAAGCCTGGCATTCTGAAGAATTGAATACCATAAGAGAGGCCCATAAGAGTGGTATGGCGTATGAAATTCCAGGATGTAACGGTTGTTACTTAAGAGACAGCGAAATATCTAAATCTATAACAGGAAAAAACAAATGATAGTCGCCATATTAATTGGACGTAAAAAGAGCAAAGGCTTTCCCGGTAAAAATCTGCACAAGGTTCTGGGCAGGCCTCTTGCGTACTATCCAATGAAGGCAGCAAAGGACTGCCCTGAGATTGACAAGGTGTATATATCAACAGATGATGAGAAGTTATCTAGGTTGGCGCGAAAGAACGGTCTTGATATTATTAAAAGGCCTATCAGGCTCTGTACTGATAAAGCGCTTGGGGAAGATGTATATGTGCATGCTTACAATTATGCAAAGCAGCATAATAAGAGATGTAAAATAGAAATGGTTGTTTTGTTAATGTGTAATACAGCTGCTATTACATCAGGGATGATTTCGAAGGGGATAAGGGCTTTAAGGAAAAATCCCAATTATGACTCTGCTGTTACAGTCTCAAAGTACAATATGTGGAGCCCATTGAGAGCAAGAAAAATTAACAAAGATGGCTTGTTAAAACCCTTTGTTCCGTTTGAGACATTTGGCAATCCTAAGACGTTAAATTGTGATAGGGATTCGCAGGGCGACGTATGGTTTGCGGATATGGGGGTGTCTATCGTAAGGCCTCGGTGTCTTGAACATCTTGAGAGCGGCCTTCTTCCGCAGAAGTGGATGGGGCAAAAGATATATCCGCTTAAACAATGGGGCGGATTGGATGTTGACCATGAATGGCAGCTACCACAGGTGGAATACTGGCTCAGAAGCAGGCCTTCAGTAAAAAAATGCCAGTCAAAATCTAAAGGAATGCTTATCTATGAGCACTAATCTTACACAGCCTGATATGAAATTTATATGCAAAACAGCAAGGGAAGCTTTTTATTTTGATAAAGAAGAACTTAGTTCAAAATGTTTAATTAAATTACTGAGAATGTATTTCAGCAACGTGAGGTATAATGCATTAGTAAACTTTAGATTAAGGCAGTATTTTTCTTATAAACGTAAAGAAATTGTGGCAGGCTATGCTAATAAGGCCGGCACTAAACGACACATATTATTATCTATGTACCTTTTGCATCCATTACTTTCTTTAAGGTATTACTTTTATGCCTTTATAAATAAGTATGTAAGAAATTCTAATTACAAGCAATATGGACTCGATATAAGTCCTCTTGCCGACATTGATAGGAAATTTTGGGGGATCTTTAGAAATGTAGCCATAACTGCGTATACAAAGATCGGAAAGAATGTCTGTATTGATGCAAATGTAACGATCGCTCCAAGCACAGAGGGCTCTCCGGTTATTGGGGATAATGTTTGCATACATACAGGTGCTGTTATTGTGGGGCACATTCAAATTGGTGATAACGCGATTATAGGAGCAAATTCCTTAGTAACAAGATCGGTGCCACCTAATACGACTGTGGTAGGCGTGCCTTCGAAAGTAGTATTTAGTAGAAAGGTATGCAAGGATGACTGATGGAACTATATTAAGAAATTTTGACAAAATTATAAAAATAATAGGCGACAAGTCACCATTGCAGAAAAAGAGAATAAATAAGTATATTTCGAAAAAAGACAAATCTTTCTTCGATGAATTTGAGGTTTTTGCTGCGAGTTATATAGGATATTTAGAAAGCCAAGAAATATCTCTGGAGTCCGCAATAGACTCGTATTTGCAGCTATGTTACGATATGATGACTGCCCGACTCTATTTTATGAAAATAGGCAAGTATCCCGAAGAAGGATCAAATGGATTTGTTAATGGTCTATATAAAAATGAAGTTGAAATGAAATCATACATGATAGGGCTTGCAATTTCCCAATTCTTATGGAGTACACATTACGAGATGTATAGATGTTTAAAAACGCACCTCAGGAGAAATAAAGATGATATACATTCATATTTAGAAATAGGACCCGGGCATGGACTTTTTTTTAATATGGCAATGGATTATCTTGGCAAAAACACACATTTTTACGCAATAGATATAAGTCCTATATCAATAGAAATTACTAAATCGATCATTGCATATTTTAGACCGAAATCTACTGGTGTAAGGTATAATATCATCGATTTTTTAGATTTAAACGTTGGTGAAAAATTCGACTTCATCACAATGGGCGAAGTTTTAGAGCATGTTAATTACCCAGAAAAATTATTAATAAAATTAAAAGATTTATTAGCCTTAAAGGGCAAGGCATTTGTTTCGACTTGTGTTAAT